>CAJZGQ010000009.1 GCA_916048115.1 uncultured Streptococcus sp.
GGGCATATTTCTTGAGGTACGTGTGGATTTTTGATAAACTAGTCAACAGTTTGAAGAAAGGAAACTTAATTATGAAAAAGTTTTTTGCTGAAGTAATCGGCACATTTATGCTTGTCTTTATCGGGACTGGCGCAGTTGTTTTTGGAAATGGGACAGAAGGTCTTGGACATTTAGGAATTGCCTTGGCATTCGGTTTGTCCATTGTTGCAGCAGCTTACTCAATTGGAACTGTTTCTGGCGCCCACTTAAACCCAGCTGTTTCGATTGCCATGTTTGTGAACAAACGCTTGTCATCTAAAGACTTGATCAACTACATTGCAGCGCAAGTAGTGGGAGCGGTTCTCGCATCTGCAACAGTACTCTTCCTCTTGTCAAATTCAGGCATGTCAACAGCTAGTCTTGGTGAAAATGCCCTAGCGAAGGGTGTGACTCCATTTGGTGGATTTTTATTTGAAGTAATTGCTTCCTTTATCTTTATTTTGGTCATTATAACAGTGACATCAGCTTCCAAAGGTAATGGCAAGATCGCTGGTCTTGTGATCGGTTTGAGCTTGACTTTGATTATTCTTGTTGGTTTGAACATTACAGGACTTTCTGTTAACCCAGCTCGTAGCTTGGCACCTGCCCTCTTTGTTGGTGGTGCAGCTCTTCAACAAATTTGGATCTTTATCTTGGCTCCAATTGTCGGTGGTGTTCTAGCTGCAATCGTTGCAAAAAATCTCTTGGATACAGAAGAGTAAAAAAAATTGGTTCCGAAGGAACCAATTTTTTTTTACAGTTCAAGGATCGTCATGGTTTGAGAAAATTCATGAGCGAGCTGTTTTTTCTTGTATGCTTTAAATTCGGGGAGGTCTTTGATTCTGCGATAGCGTTTGTAGGGATCGTATCGTTTTGGAAAATCATATTCAGGAAAAGCATCGAAAAATTGTTTGCAAAGCTCCCATTCTCGGACATAGCCTAAAGGTCTGGCATGATAGGTGATATTGTCGATTTTCCTATCTGAAATTCTGTGGTGGCTGTGTCCAAATATGACATCTTTGACAGGGAATTGCCGAAAAAGCTCATGAAAGGCTTGGCTCCCTAGAAAAGCATTAAAGCGTTCAAAATAAGGGTGGCGCAGGAGAAACTGACTATGAGGAACAAAGTGCATGGCGATGATCAGGGGTTGGTCTACACGCATGAGCTCTTGTTCCAGTTCTTGCAACAGACGTTGGGTAATGGCTGGATCAGATCCCATTCGTTGGAGGCGTCTGTCAAACCAAAACAGATTCTTGGTTTGGAGATGTTTTTGGGGAGAAATAGTAGGAACAAAGCTGTAGTCATACCAGCCCGAAAAGGCAAGAAGCGTATGATTGGAGAATGAGATTTTTTGAAATTCAAAAGGTCTCATGGCTTCTTCTGATAGGCCCAGCATATCATGATTTCCTAGGCTAAAGGTCACTGGAAGGTGACATTGAAGTTGGTCTAAAAATTCCTGTGACGTCTTTTCAAAGCCGTTGGCAATATCTCCTGCAATATGGAGATGTTGAATTTTTTTGTCCTTGAAAAGAGTGATCAGAGTCTCTAATTCTTCTTTGCCGAAGTTGTTTGAATCAATATGTAAATCGGACATAAAAGCTACTGTTGTCATGCTACCAGTCTAGCATAAGAGCATCTTTTTTTCTAACAATTAGGTTACAAATGAATAGAAAAAATGCTGAAAATCAGCTGGCTTGGCAGTTGTCAACCAGCAGATCCAATATTGGAAGGTGGGCAAATAGTGAAGGTTATGATATAATAGACTAGATACATAGAAAGAGGTACTTATGGACATTTCAGAAATTCGTCAAAAAATTGACGCAAATCGTGAAAAATTAGCTTCTTTCAGGGGGTCTCTTTGACTTAGAGGCATTGGAAGAAGAAATTGCCATTTTAGAAAATAAAATGACAGAACCTGATTTTTGGGATGATAACATTGCTGCGCAAAAGACATCTCAAGAATTAAATGAACTCAAGCAGACCTATGAAAATTTCCATCAAATGGTGGATCTCTTTGATGAGTCAGAAATCTTACTGGACTTTTTGGCAGAAGATGATTCGGTCAAGGAAGAATTGATCGAGAAGTTGGAGGAGCTGGATAAACGTATGACCAGCTATGAGATGACCTTGCTATTGTCTGAACCCTATGACAATAATAATGCCATCTTAGAAATCCACCCAGGTTCAGGAGGAACAGAAGCTCAGGACTGGGGCGACATGCTTCTTCGGATGTATACTCGTTTTGGAAATGCTCACGGCTTTAAAGTTGAAGTCTTGGACTATCAGGCTGGAGATGAGGCTGGAATCAAGTCTGTGACCCTATCCTTTGAAGGGCTACATGCATACGGTCTTCTGAAATCTGAAATGGGGGTACACCGTTTGGTTCGGATCTCTCCATTTGACTCCGCTAAACGTCGTCATACCTCCTTTACATCTGTTGAGGTCATGCCCGAATTAGACGATACCATTGAAGTCGAAGTTCGTGATGATGATATCAAGATGGACACCTTCCGCTCTGGTGGAGCTGGTGGACAAAACGTCAACAAGGTCTCTACAGGGGTTCGCTTGACCCACATTCCGACAGGGATTGTAGTGGCATCCACCGTGGATCGGACCCAATACGGGAACCGTGATCGTGCGATGAAGATGTTGCAAGCTAAACTCTACCAATTAGAGCAAGAGAAAAAAGCAGCAGAAGTGGATTCTCTAAAAGGGGATAAAAAAGAAATCACCTGGGGAAGTCAAATCCGCTCCTATGTTTTTACCCCTTATACCATGGTTAAGGATCACCGGACCAACTACGAAGTAGCGCAGGTGGACAAGGTGATGGATGGAGATATCGATGGCTTTATCGATGCCTACCTTAAATGGCGTCTCCAATAACCTCGAGGGAATCAACCAGAAAAGAATGAAAGGAATTTCATTACATGTCAATGATTGAAATGAAAGATGTTGTCAAAAAGTATGACAACGGGACGACGGCCCTTCGCGGGGTCTCTGTCCAAATTGAACCAGGAGAATTTGCCTACATCGTAGGACCTTCTGGTGCAGGGAAGTCGACCTTTATTCGACTTTTATACCGTGAAGTCAAACACGATAAAGGAAGTTTGAAAGTAGCTGATTTTGATTTGGATAAAATCAAAAAACGCGATATTCCTATGTTGCGACGCAATGTAGGAGTGGTCTTCCAAGATTATAAATTGCTTCCAAAGAAAACCGTTTATGAAAATATTGCCTACGCTATGCAAGTTATCGGTGAGCGCCGTCGCAATATTAAAAAGCGTGTGATGGAAGTTTTGGATCTTGTCGGATTGAAACACAAGGTCCGCTCATTCCCGAATGAATTGTCAGGGGGAGAGCAACAACGGATTGCGATTGCTCGTGCGATCGTCAACAATCCGAAAGTCTTGATTGCGGATGAGCCAACGGGTAACTTGGACCCAGATAATTCATGGGAAATCATGAATCTTTTGGAGCGGATTAATCTACAAGGGACCACAGTGTTGATGGCGACCCACAATAGCCAGATTGTAAATACTTTACGTCACCGTGTCATCGCGATTGAAAATGGTCGTGTAGTGCGTGATGAAGCGGAAGGAGAGTACGGATACGATGATTAGAAGATTTTTCCGACACTTAATCGAATCGCTTAAAAGCTTGAAACGAAATGGTTGGATGACGATTGCAGCGGTCAGCTCGGTTATGATTACCCTTAGCTTGGTTGCTATTTTCGCCTCAGTTATTGCCAATACCATTAAGCTTTCAGATGATATTCAAAACAGTGTGCGGGTTGTAGTATACATGCGCAAGGATATTCAAGATCAGAGCGAGCAGATTGAAAAAGACGGTCAAACCGTGACCAATGAAAACTACCATAAGGTCTACGATGCTCTGACAGCCATGAAACATGTTGACAAGGTTGATTTTTCTAGTAAGGAAGAACAGTATGATAAACTGATCAAAACGGCTGGGAACAACTGGAAGATTTTTGATGGAGATGCAAACCCCCTCTACGATGCCTATTATGTAGAGACGACAGCTCCAAAATATGTGAAGCAAGTCTCAGCAGATGCCAAAAAAATTGAAGGGGTCTCTGAAGTGAAAGATGGTGGGGTCGATACCCAACGCTTGTTTGCACTTGGAACCTTCATCCGAAACTGGGGCTTGATCGGTGTAGCTTTATTGATCTTCATCGCAGTCTTCTTGATTTCTAATACCATCCGGATTACCATCATTTCACGTAGTCGTGAGATTAAGATTATGCGACTGGTAGGAGCAAAAAATGGCTATATTCGTGCACCATTCCTTTTAGAAGGGGCTTGGATCGGTCTCTTGGGAGCCTTGGTTCCTTCGGCTTTGGTCTTCTATGTTTATAATGTTGTCTATACATCAATGAACAATAACTTGTCAGATCAAAACTTGTATCTCTATAGTCCACATCTTTTGGTACCGATTATGGTGGGTGGTCTCTTTGGATTAGGAATTTTGATCGGAGCGATCGGTTCTTCAATCTCCATGAGACGTTTTCTTAAGATATAATAAAAAAGCAAGTTCACACTTGCTTTTTTTGTATCCTTTTATTAGGACAGGAAGGAGGATACATGATTCTTTAAGATTGTCTAAAGAAGGGATTGAACATCTTCTCGTGACCGATAGAAGTTTCAGGGCCATGGCCAGGATAGACGGTATAGGAAGATGGAAGGGTAAAGAGCTCTTCCCTGATACTGCTAAGCAACTGTGCCGCGTTCCCTGTTGGAAGATCGGTCCGTCCAATGGTTTCGCGAAAAAGGGCATCACCGGATAGTACCAAGTGATCCTCGGGAAAGACGATGGAGACTCCTCCTGCAGAGTGGCCCGGTGTCTCTAGAACATAAAAGTGGAAATCGGCTATTTCGTAATCGGAGCGAATTTCATAAAGGAAGTCGGCCTCCTGACATACAACATCTTCTAAATCCGCATGACGATCCAAACCAGATAAATTATCGACAGGAGAAGACAACCAACTGGCTTCTGCCGAATGGACATAAACAGGTGGGAAATGATAGGTCTGACGGGCCTTTTCAAGACTCATAATGTGATCGTAGTGAGTATGGGTTAAAAGAATCGCTACAATTGGTTTTCCTACGTGATCAATTTGTTTTTGAATAGTCGCCCAGTCGCTACCTGGATCAACAAGAATGAGGGAGTGTTCATTTTCAAGGTAGTAGGTGTTTTCATAAGCTACAGGATTAACAGTACGATAGATTTTCATAAGGACTCCTTTCTAGAATAGTGTATCAAATTGTAAGGAAAATAACAGGATTGAAGTCAGCATGAAAGGAGAAAAAAATCTGCAGAGCTTGCTCAAACGTGATATAATTTTAAGTATTATGACAAGACAGAAACGGAAATATGCCATTGTGGACCTGGAAGCGACCAGTGCTGGAAGCAATGCTAAGATCATTCAGGTTGGGATTGTCATCGTCGAAGATGGGAGGATTACGCAATCCTATGAGACGGATGTGAATCCCCATGAACGATTGGATGAGCATATCAAACAACTGACTGGCCTGACAGATGCTCGCTTGCGGAAAGCACCAGAGTTTGCACAAGTGGCAAAGGAAATTTTTGAATTAATAGAAGATGCCGTCTTTGTGGCCCATAATGTCAAATTTGATGCGAATTTATTGGCAGAAGCCCTCTTTTGGGAAGGATTTGAGCTAACGACCCCTAGAATTGATACGGTTGAATTGTCTCAAATTTTCTATCCGACTTTAGAACGCTACAATTTAGGAGCGCTTGCGACTGAACTGGAAATTGAGTTGCACCATGCTCACTCCGCTCTAGCGGATGCTATGGCAACAGCCCAGCTGCTGTTGAAATTGAGAGAGAAAATTGCGAGCTTACCAAGAGGATTGATCGAAAAACTTCTTTCGATGGCAGATTGTTTGATTTATGAATCGCGACTCTTAATAGAAGATGCGCTTGAAGACAGTAGTCTTTTTTTACCAGCTCATTTAGTAGAAGTTCATGGACTATACCTGCGAAAGCCACAGCAGTTCTTAGAAAGTCACTATTTGTCTGAACAGTTTGAACTCAATATGCAGTTGTTGGGAATGGAAGCTTATCCGGAGCAGAGAGAATTTGTTGCCTATATCGAGGACAGTTTGCACCAGCCGCTTCCAAGTTTTATCGAGGCGCCAACGGGAATTGGGAAGACCTACGCTTATCTGTTAACGCTTTTGGCTAAAACCTCCAAGCGCATTCTTGTGAGTGTTCCAACTAAAATTCTTCAGGATCAAATTATGAAGAAAGAAGGAAAGACCATCCAGGATCTTTTCCAAATTCCCTTTCATAGCCTTAAAAGTCCCAAGGATTATATCCAACTCGATAAATTTTATGAGACCTTACAGATTGAGTCAGATAATGGGATGATTCGACGCTTTAAAATGCAACTGTTGGTTTGGCTGACCATGACTGAATCAGGAGAGTTCAGTGAAATTGGCCAACTCTATCGTCATGTTCATTTTGTAGCTGACATTTGCCACGATGGTCAATTGTCGAAACGTTCACTGTTTTATCAGGAAGATTTTTGGCGTCTTGGTCAGGAAAAAGTGAAAACTAGCCGGGTAATTCTGACCAATCATGCTTATCTGCTAACCCGTCTAGAAGATGATAAGAGTCTACTTCAAGAGTCTGTTCTGGTCGTGGATGAAGCGCAAAAACTCTTCTTTGCTTTGGAGCAGTTTTCACAGAGAGAAGAAACCTTGCAATCTCTTCTTCTAAGCTTGCAACACGCCATCGAAGAGGAAAAAGATCTGCTGCAACGGCGTTTGCTGGAAAGTATTCAATTTGAATTAAATGCCTGCTCTAAGGAAGTTGTACAAGGAAAAACAGCGATCTTATCAGATCAAACAGTGGCAAAAATTCGACAGGATGTCTCAGAATTAAAAAACGAATCATTAGAGAATCTAAGGGAATTGTTTGATGAGCGCTACCAAACCTTTTGGATGGACAAGGAAGTGGTCGAAAGCCACCAGATTCTTCGTCTCCACGGAGGAGTTGAGGACTTGCTATCCTTTAAGGAGTTTGTTCCTGAAGAAGTGCCCGTGCTCTTTGTATCAGCAACGATCGCGATCAGTAAAAAGGTGCATTTACCTGCCCTTTTGGGATACCAAGAGCAGCAAATCTACCGGGTGCCAATAACAGTCAAACAACACCAGGAATTGTTAGTGCCGATAGATTTTCCAGATGTCGTTTCTTTATCTTCCGTGGAGTATGCAGGAGAGATTTGTCAGCTCATCGATGAACTCCTTCCTCTAAGAAAACCAATTTTTCTTTTGTTTACCTCAAAAGAATTGTTACTGGAGACGTCAAACGCCTTGAAGTTTCCTCATTTAGCCCAGTATCGAAATGGCGATGCAGCTAATATTAAGCGACGATTTGACAGAGGAGAAAGCTATATTTTATTGGGAACAGGAAGCTTCTGGGAGGGTGTCGATTTTTCCCAACAAAAAGAAGTGATTCAAATCATCACGCGCCTTCCTTTTGACAACACTAAAGATTATATGGTTCAAAAGCTGAATACAAAACTCAGAGAACAGGGGAAAAATCCCTTTTACGACTATAGTCTTCCAGTCGCGATTTTAAGGCTAAAACAGGCTATTGGGAGAACCAGCCGTTTTCAAGATCAGGAATCTCTGGTCCTCTTATTGGATCAGCGGGTGGTAACCAAGCGATATGGAAAACAAATTTTGGACGGGTTGCAACAGGTGTTGCCTCTTCATACGACCTTGAGAGAGCGGCTTATTGAGCAAGCAGCTGACTTTTTTGAAAGGAATTGAGAGAATGAAAAATAAAGGATTTGGACTTGCAATTGCATTTGTACTGGCTCTTTGTGCCATGTTTTTGGGAAATTTCTTTCCCATTATTGGCTCCAGTGTTTTTGCCTTGATCTTAGGAATTTTACTTAATGAATTGATTGACTTACCTGAGAATTCTCGCCCAGGATTGAATTGGTCCGGTAAGAAATTGTTGCAGTATTCGATTATCTTCATGGGATTTAGCTTGCCCATTGCGACGGTTGCCTCTACAGGCTTGTCTTCTTTAAAGATTAGTCTGCCAACGATAACCGTTGCCTTTCTTGCAGCTATTATTTTTGGGAGAGTCTTCCACCTGAAATCTCATCTACGGACCTTAATTGGGTTTGGTACAGCTATTTGTGGTGGATCTGCTATTGCAGCAGCAGCGCCGATCATTGAAGCTGACGAAGAGGAAATTGCCCTATCTATGTCAACTATCTTCTTCTTCAACATTTTGGCTGTCTTTATCTTTCCAGTATTAGGGCATTTATGGCATATGTCTAATTTTCAATTTGGCCTCTGGTCAGGAACAGCCATTAACGATACGTCATCAGTTGTAGCAGCAGCATTTTCATACAGTAAAGCGGCGGGTGAAATGGCGACCATTGTTAAGTTGACACGCGCCCTGATGATTGTACCAGTTTGTTTGGGCTTGATCGGTTTAAAATGGTATCGTAGCAAGCAACAAGGAAGAAACAAAGGAATGTTAAAGAAAATTATTCCTTGGTTCATCATCTGGTTTATTGTGGCTTCTATTCTTTCATCTATCGGTTTGGTACCTAAAGTGGTTCTACCTTACTTAAAGGACCTTTCTCACCTCTTTATGGCCATGGCCTTGGTCGGAATCGGAAGCAAGGTTTCTTGGAAACAGTTCCGTGCAGCAGGAGCAGCCCCCCTTCTAGTAGGGTTGATTGCTTGGTTTTGTGTAGCAGGATCTAGCTTGATTCTACAAATGTTGTTCTATTAATTGATTTGATGATTCTCACAGAAAGGAACGTGAATGAAGAAACATCATTTTTGGACGATTCACCTGGATTATTCGATCATTGGGATTGTCTTCGCCCTTCTTATGATTGGGATTTTATCTGTTTATGTAGCAGTTTCTCATGACTATCCCCAAATGGTGTGGCCTTTTTTAGGGCAGCAATTGGCCTGGATTGGTGTGGGATGCGTCATTTGCCTGATTGTGACCATTTTTAGCACGAAATTTCTTTGGAAAATCACTCCCTTTCTTTACCTGCTTGGCCTGGCCTTGATGGTTCTTCCCCTTGTGTTTTATAATCCAAACTTGGTGGCTTCAACAGGTGCAAAAAACTGGGTAGCTTATGGAAACATCACCTTATTTCAGCCTTCAGAATTTATGAAGATTCCCTTCATCCTGATGCTGTCACGTTCTATTGTTCGATTTTTACAAAGAAATAAGGGGCGTGAGCGATTGTTACGACAAGATTGGTTTTTAATTCTAGAGTTGACCATCTATACAATTCCGGTCTTTGCCTTATTGGCCCTCCAACAGGATTTGGGAACGGCCTTAGTATTTTTGGCTATCTTTGCGGGCTTAGTGCTCGTTTCAGGAGTTTCCTGGAAAATTATCTTGCCGGTCATCTTGCTTCTGGCAGGTGGGTTAGCAGGCTTTCTCTTCCTCTTTCTATCAGAGGGGGGGCGGGCTTTTCTGCACCAGCAAGTAGGGATGCCAACCTACCAAATGAACCGTATTTTAGCCTGGTTAAATCCTTTTGACTATGCACAAACCACCACCTACCAGCAGGCACAAGGACAGCTAGCTATTGCTAGTGGTGGCCTCTTTGGTCAAGGCTTTAATGTCTCCAATTTATTGGTTCCCGTACGGGAAAGCGATATGATTTTTACGGTCGTCGCAGAAGACTTTGGCTTTGTTGGAGCTCTGGTGCTGTTGATTTTATACGTGACCCTGATTTACCGCATTTTAAAAATTACCCTCCAGTCCAATAACCAATTTTATACTTATATTTCCATTGGATTTATCATGATGCTGGTCTTTCATATTTTTGAAAATGTTGGCGCGGTAACGGGTCTTCTCCCCTTGACGGGGATTCCCCTCCCCTTTATCTCACAGGGTGGATCGTCTATTATTAGTAATCTAATTGGTGTTGGTCTGGTCCTCTCAATATATAATCATAGTAGCAAAAAGAAAGAGCCAGAAGAAGGGCCTCCAATCCGTAAAAAAGTAGTCCTTAAAAGGGCGCAATAGATAGAAAGAAGGAATGAAAATGAAAAAAGTAGCAACGATTTTAGCAAACGGTTTTGAAGAAATTGAAGCCTTGACCATTGTCGATGTTTTGAGACGTGCTGGGATCGACTGTGACCTCGTTGGCATGGAAGAAACGGTCACAGGTTCTCACCAGATCACAGTGGAAGTCGACCGCCTCTGGAATGGGGATCTGTCAGATTATGATGGAATCTTCTTACCAGGTGGGATGCCAGGAGCCGCGAATTTGCGGGATAATCCGGAATTGATTGCAGCTCTTCAAGAAGAAAGTAGGAAGGGAAAAATCATTTCTGCGATTTGTGCAGCACCAATTGTCTTGGCGCGTGCCGGCCTCTTAAAAGATAAACACTATACGTGTTACGATGGCTTTGAAGAAGAGATTCAAGATGGACACTATCAGAAAGAAACAGTGGTGAAAGACGGTAATCTCTTGACCAGTCGTGGTCCTTCAACGGCTTTTGCCTTAGCTTATGCCTTGGTAGAGCAATTTGGAGGAGATGCCCAAAGCCTTCGTCAAGGAATGCTCTATCAAGATGTCTTTGGAGATGCTTAAAAGAGCTCTTTTGGACACCATATTTTCTGGTGAAAGTTTACATTCTATGACGGGAAATGACTTCTCTTTGATTTAAAATGAAATGACCGTAAAAAATGGCTAAAATCCCCCCTAAATGAGGGTTTTAGCTTATTTTTTTTGTCCATTTGTGGTATAATATTGACTATGAATTATCATGATTTTATATGGGATCTTGGTGGGACGCTATTGGATAATTACGAAACGTCCACAAATGCCTTTGTAGCGACATTGAAGGACTTTCACATCCAAGCCGATCATGATTCTGTTTATGCAGCATTAAAAATCTCAACACAGGATGCAATTCAAACCTTTGCCCCTCATATTTCCAATTTTCGTACGGAATACAAGAAAAAAGAAGCCTTGGGCTTGCAAGAGCCGGTCTTATTTGAGGGAGCAAAAGAGTTACTAGAAGAGATCCAAGCACATGGAGGACGCCATTTTTTGGTATCTCATCGGGATCGCCAAGTTTTGACCCTTATTGAACAGACAGGCATTGCACCCTACTTTACGGAGATTGTAACAGCAGACGAGGGCTTTCCTCGAAAACCAGACCCAGCCTCTATGCTTTATTTGAAGGAAAAATATGGCATTCAAGACGGTCTGGTCATCGGAGATCGTCCGATCGATATTGAAGCTGGGAAGGCTGCAGGGCTTTCAACCTATTTATTTGATACCATGCCCCACTTACACCAGTTTATATTTGAATAGAAAAGGGAAATTATGACAGAGGATAAACAGCAAGAAATTCAAGCGCAAGAATATGATGCCAGTCAGATTCAGGTCTTGGAAGGACTAGAAGCCGTTCGGATGCGTCCGGGGATGTATATTGGTTCTACCTCAAAAGAAGGTCTTCATCATCTGGTCTGGGAAATCGTAGATAACTCGATTGACGAGGCCTTAGCTGGTTTTGCGAGCCATATTGAAGTTTTCATTGAAGCAGATAATTCGATCACGGTTGTCGATGATGGTCGTGGGATCCCAGTGGATATCCAAGAAAAGACAGGTCGACCTGCCGTCGAAACTGTCTTTACCGTACTTCACGCTGGAGGAAAATTCGGCGGAGGCGGCTACAAGGTATCTGGTGGTCTTCACGGGGTAGGGTCATCCGTTGTCAATGCCCTCTCCACATCCCTCGATGTTCGCGTCTATAAAAATGGTAGTATCCATTACCAAGAGTATCGACGTGGACACGTTGTGGATGATTTGAAAGTCATCGGGGAGACAGATCGGACAGGGACAACTGTTCACTTTATTCCAGACCCAGAAATCTTCACGGAAACCACCGAGTATGATTTTGACAAATTAAATAAACGAATTCAAGAACTAGCCTTTTTGAATCGTGGCTTGCGTATTTCTTTGACGGATAAGCGAGAAGGCTTAGAGCAAGAAAAACATTACCACTACGAAGGTGGGATCTCTAGTTACGTCGAATACATCAACGAAAACAAAGATGTCATCTTTGAAAAACCAATCTACACAGATGGCGAAATGGATGATATTACCGTTGAAGTGGCGATGCAATATACTACGGGCTACCATGAAACGGTCATGAGTTTTGCTAATAACATCCATACCCATGAAGGTGGTACCCACGAGCAAGGTTTCCGTACAGCCCTCACTCGTGTCATCAATGATTACGCTAAGAAAAATAAACTCTTAAAAGAAAATGAAGATAATTTAACAGGTGAGGATGTTCGGGAAGGTTTAACAGCAGTTATCTCAGTTAAACATCCAAACCCACAGTTTGAAGGACAAACCAAGACAAAGCTTGGAAATTCAGAAGTTGTAAAAATTACCAATCGACTCTTTAGTGATGCCTTTTCTGATTTCCTTTTGGAAAATCCACAAATCGCTAAGAAAATCGTTGAAAAAGGGATTTTAGCAGCTAAAGCTCGGGTAGCAGCTAAGCGGGCACGGGAAGTGACCCGTAAGAAATCGGGACTTGAGATCTCTAACCTGCCTGGTAAATTGGCAGACTGTTCTTCAAATAACCCACAAGAAACAGAACTCTTCATCGTCGAAGGGGATTCGGCTGGAGGATCTGCTAAATCAGGTCGGAATCGTGAATTTCAGGCAATTCTTCCAATCCGTGGTAAAATTTTGAACGTTGAAAAAGCAAGTATGGACAAGATTCTTGCCAATGAAGAGATCCGTAGTTTATTTACTGCTATGGGAACTGGATTTGGTGCTGAATTTGATGTCACAAAAGCGCGTTATCAAAAATTAGTCATCATGACCGATGCCGATGTCGATGGCGCACATATTCGAACTCTTCTGTTGACCTTGATCTATCGCTATATGAAACCAGTCTTGGAAGCGGGATATGTTTATATTGCGCAACCACCAATCTATGGGGTCAAAGTCGGTAGTGAGATCAAAGAATATATCCAACCTGGTGCGAACCAAGAAGCAGAATTAGCTGCAGCTTTGGAACGCTATTCAGAAGGTCGCTCAAAACCAACCATCCAACGCTACAAAGGTCTTGGGGAAATGGATGATCACCAATTATGGGAAACAACCATGAACCCCGAACACCGCTTGATGGCACGGGTATCAGTAGACGATGCTGCGGAAGCAGATAAGATATTTGATATGTTGATGGGGGACCGAGTGGAACCACGTCGGGAATTTATCGAAGAAAACGCTGAATATAGTACACTCGATGTATAAAATTCAACGAACGCTTCCCATTAATGGATATTTTATGGTATAATTACAAGGATTACGTTCAAGTAATACGATGAAGGAGTTTTTATATGTCTAGTGGACTAATTGTTCTCATCTTTATTGTCGCCCTTATCTTGATTGTAGGATATGTGGTTGCAGTCATTTTGAGAAAACGAAACGAGGCCTTACTGGCAGCACTGGAAGAACGAAAAGAAAAGTTATATAACCTTCCAGTCAACGATGAAGTTGAGGCCGTAAAAAACATGCATTTGATTGGTCAAAGTCAAGTTGCATTTCGTGAATGGAATCAAAAATGGGTAGATTTATCCTTAAATTCATTTGCTGATATTGAAAACAATCTGTTTGAGGCGGAAGGCTACAATAATTCTTTCCGTTTCATGAAGGCTAAACAAGCTATTGACAATATCGAAAGTCAGATCCAGTTGATCGACGAAGATATCAAAGCGATTCGCCAAGCCCTTTCAGATCTTGAAGAGCAAGAACAAAAAAATAGCGGACGCGTGGTTCATGCCTTAGATATGTTTGAAGAACTTCAAAAAGAAGTCAGTTCAGATCCAGATCGTTATGGCAGTGCGCTTCCTGAAATTGAAAAGCAAATTGGAAATATTCAATCTGAGTTTTCACAATTTGTCACCTTGAATTCTTCAGGTGACCCTGTTGAAGCAGCTGAAATCCTTGATACAGCTGAGAATCATATTGTGGCCTTAAAACAAATTGTTGAGCGAGTGCCAGAAATTGTCACCGCTCTTCAGTCAAAACTTCCAGACCAATTAGAGGATTTGGAAAGTGGCTACCGCAAGCTTTTGGAATCTGGCTACCACTTCACTGAAACAGATATTGAATCTCGTTTCCAACAGTTGCATGCTTCCTTGAAGAACAATATGGCAAATGTATCCGCGCTTGAATTGGACAATGCTATTTACGAAAATGAGCAAATTCAAGAGGAAATCGATGCATTGTATCACATCTTTACTCGTGAAATCGAATCACAAAAAGTCGTGAAGAAGTTAGTGAAACAACTGCCTGGCTATTTGAAACACGCAAAAGATAACAATAGCAACCTTGCAGCAGAAGTGGAACGCCTTAGTAAAACATTCGTCTTGAATGAAAGCTTCAGCCAACAGTTAAAAGAGTTGGAAGCTGAGCTATCTTCACAAGAAAATGTGGTAGAAGATGCCTTGAAAGATTCATCTGAAACACAAAAGGCCTATTCTATTGTAGAAGAAGAATTAGAAGCTATTGAAGCTCGCTTGAAAGAAATCGAAGATGAGCAAATTGGCTTAAGTGATTCCCTTTCAAAAATTGAAAAAGACGATGCCAATGCTCGCCAAAAAGTTAATATCTATGCCAACCGTTTGCATGCCATTAAACGCTATATGGACAAACGAAACTTGCCAGGAATCCCTCAAGAATTCTTGGAATTATTCTTCACAGCAAGCAACAATACAGAGGCTTTGATGGATGAGTTGGAAGGGGATAAAATCAACATCGAATCAACCAATCGTTTGTTAGATATTTTGACCAATGATATGAATGAATTGGAAGAAGCGACTTATCGAATTGTACAAAATGCTACTTTAACGGAGCAGTTGTTGCAATATTCAAATCGCTATCGTTCATTTGATGATCATGTTCAAGCTGCCTTTGATGAGTCCCTTTATATTTTCGAAAGAGAATATGACTATGCGGCTTCCTTCAAAGTCATCTCAGATGCTTTGGAGATGGTAGAAGCTGGAGTGACCGATCGCTTTGTTACTTCCTATGAAAAAACTCGGGAGCAAATTCGCTTCTAATAACAAAAAAACGACTTTTTAGGAGGTCGTTTTTTTATCTTCAAATCATCATTGAAACTTGAAATTTAAACCCTATTTTTGTATAGTAAGGGAGAAATAAGAAAGGAAAGCGATGAAAGAAGTAACCGGTCTCCTCGTTATGGATGTAGATGGAACTTTGATCCAACAAGAAGGAATTGATTTACTAGCTCAAGAAGCTGGCGTGGGACAAAAAGTAGCAGAGATTACGGCACAAGCAATGAATGGAGAGTTGGATTTTAAAGAATCTTTACAGGCGCGTGTCGCTTTATTGAAGGGATTAGAGGCCTCTATTTTTCCGAAAATTGTAGAGCAGATGGACGTCACACCGGGAGCTAAGACCTTAATCACGGAACTTCATCAAAGAGGTTACAAGGTTGGCCTTGTTTCAGGGGGATTTCATGAAGTCATCGATCCTATCGCGAAGTCTTTAGGAATTGATCTGGTTCGTGCTAATCGTTTGCAGACTTTTGATGGCCGTCTGACAGGGAAAGTGCTCGGAGAGATTGTGACCCCTGAAAGAAAAAAAGACTCCCTCCTGACATGGGCGAGAGAAAATCATATTCCACTAAGTCAGACGATTGCTATGGGAGATGGTGCCAATGATCTTCCCATGATTGAAACAGCCGGAATCGGGATTGCCTTTATGGCAAAGTCGATCGTTGCCGAACGAGCTCCATACCGTATTGAGACGAGGGATCTAAGCCTTGTTCTTGAAATTCTAGACCAGCATAGAAAGGAAACAGCATGCATATCCTACTAGCACCGGATTCATTTAAAGAATCCTTATCCGCCAAACAAGTAGCAGAAGCCTTAAAAAAAGGATTTCAAGAGGCTCTACCAGATGCAACTTTTGACCTCCTTCCCATAGGGGATGGTGGCGAAGGAACCATGGATACACTCGCTGGCGTTCTGAATTTAACCAAGAAGCATACTCAGGTAACAGGACCATTTGGGAAGCCTGTTTCAATGGCTTACTACCAAAAAGATGAGATGGCATTTTTTGAGATGGCCTCTCTTGTTGGCTTAGGCTCTATCCCAGCTGAAAAACGCAATCCACTAGAACTAGAGACACGAGGAATTGGTGAACTGATTTTGCAATTGGTTGACCAAGGGGTTAAAACGATTTGTGTGGGAATTGGTGGTTCAGCGACCAATGATGGTGGGATTGGGATGGCAGCCGGACTAGGGGTAGCCTTCTATGATGACCAAGGTCATCTGCTTCGTCCAGTTGGTGCTTCACTCGATCGTGTGGCTAGAATAGATACCAGTGCGGTTCCAAACACTTTAAAAGACATCAAACTCCAGGTCTTAACGGACGTCACCAATCCTCTCTGTGGCAGTCAAGGAGCAACCTATATCTTTGGCGGGCAAAAGGGATTGAATTCCCTTCTGTTTCCAGCAGTTGATCAAGCTATGGAGGATTTTTATCAGCTAGTTGATCCACGAATATTATCTATGGCTGGCGCCGGAGCTGGAGGTGGCATGGCAGCAGGCTTGGTCGCTTTTGCGGGAGGTCAGATTTCCTCAGGAATTGAGAAAAGTTTGGATCTAATCGACTTCGATCGTAAGGTTCAAAAAGCGGATCTGGTCGTCGTGGGAGAAGGTAGGATGGACCTCCAATCTCTGTCGAGAAAAGCTCCTGTCGGGGTAGCCAAACGAACATCAGATAAGATCCCAGTGCTTGCTATTTGTGGTAGCTTAGCGGACGATTTGCCAGCATTCCCAAGTCATCATATTGAGGCAGCCTTCTCTATTGTGCCAGGTCCTTGTAAGGTGGCAGATGCACTTACTCATGCTGAAAAAAATCTGATTTCCTGTGCTCGAAATATTGGTAACCTCTTAAAAATGAAAGCAAACTAAAAAACCAATTGAAAAGGAAATTCCTTTTCAATTGGTTCTTTCTTTAGCCAAAGAGGCGTTTCCAAAATGATTTTTTTTCAGGTGCTGTGCTCTCTTCCTTCTTTTCAAACAAATTTGGATACTGGAGGCTGATATCGGTTGGAGAAATTCCAGATGGATGATCAGTATGGATGATGAGACCAAAGGGAGAGTGGCGACAGTCATCTGAAACAATGCTTGCCACAAGACCAAGATCCTTTGTTTTTTTCAAATATTGAAGTTGGCTGCTTTCATCCAAGGCAGGCGAAATCTTGACCAATACAGGTTCAAAGCGTTCTGAAATGTTCGTAAGAATTGAAGAATAGTGCTCCAAATAGAGATTGTCCCTTGCCTCCTCCAAGCTACATGATGCAATCACACGCTCCTCATATGTCTCCAAAAATCGACGCTGTTCATCAGGATTGAACCGAGTAGGACCAGCAGCTTTTTCTAAAATCGTTTTATTAATATCTGTCATAAGTTTAGTATAGCATAAAGCGTAGCAGAAGAGTAGAGGAATGCTAAAAAATTAAATAAGGAAGGGAAATGGAAGAAAATAAGGCAGTGGAACCGTTTTCTTGTTAAAAACTTCTCAATTTTCGTAGATTTCCTTGTTTTTTCTTGAAAAAATAGCCTAATTACGATATGATAGAGGAGTAAAAAATATAACTCAATAAGGAGAGTAAGAAATGTCAATTATTACTGATGTTTACGCTCGCGAAGTCCTAGACTCACGCGGTAACCCAACACTTGAAGTAGAAGTTTATACTGAATCAGGTGCTTTCGGACGTGGTATGGTTCCATCAGGAGCTTCTACTGGTGAACACGAAGCAGTTGAACTTCGCGACGGTGACAAATCTCGTTACGGTGGTCTTGGTACACAAAAAGCTGTTGACAACGTAAACAACATCATTGCTGAAGCTATCATCGGCTACGATGTACGTGATCAACAAGCTATCGACCGTGCTATGATCGCTCTTGACGGTACTCCTAACAAAGGTAAATTGGGTGCAAACGCAATCCTTGGTGTGTCTATCGCTGTAGCTCGTGCTGCTGCTGACTACCTTGAAATCCCACTTTACAGCTACCTTGGTGGATTCAACACTAAAGTTCTTCCAACTCCAATGATGAACATCATCAACGGTGGTTCTCACTCAGATGCTCCAATCGCTTTCCAAGAATTCATGATTGTACCTGCTGGTGCACCAACATTCAAAGAAGCTCTTCGTTGGGGTGCTGAAATCTTCCACGCACTTAAGAAAATCCTTAAAGGTCGTGGTCTTGAAACTGCCGTTGGTGACGAAGGTGGATTCGCTCCTCGTTTCGACGGAACTGAAGATGGTGTAGAAACTATCATCGCTGCTATCGAAGCTGCTGGTTATGTTCCAGGTAAAGACGTATTTATCGGATTTGACTGTGCATCATCAGAATTCTACGATAAAGAACGTAAAGTTTACGACTACACTAAATTCGAAG
>CAJZGQ010000010.1 GCA_916048115.1 uncultured Streptococcus sp.
TTCTTGAACCTTTGCTACTTCTTTCGGAAGGAATGCCACTAGGACAAAGGCAATGAAAAAGGTCAGCGCATCTAGTAAGAGGGTCGCATGGAGACTGGCAAATTGTAGAACTAGGAAAGAAAACACGGGAGAACTGACACTAACAACTTGTAAGACCAGCTCCAAGTGCGCATTATAGGTTACAATCTCTTCTTTCTCCACAACTTCTGTAATAATGGCTTTATTGGCAGGTCGAGAAAAACCAAAGGCAATGGCCTGAACAATATTGGCAACAATCAGAGCCGCAATCATCCAACGATCATTTCTGATAAAAGAAATCGCCAAACACAGGAGACCACACACCAAGTCGGTCGTCATCAAAATCTTGCGACGAGAAAAACGGTCTGAAATCACCCCTCCAAAAGGATTCACGAGGATCCCTGTCACTAACTCAGAAATCTGATAGATTCCTAATACCGTCTTTCCTATAGTCCCCATTGAGGCCAGCCAGACACTATTTCCATAATCATAGAGCATATTTCCAATTTTGGTAATCGCTCCACGACTAATTAATTGGACCGCATGTCGGTTCATAAAATCTCCTTTATCTCTCCTATTTAGGAACATTCATCTATTACAAATTTATCAAAATGTTCTTGATAGTAAGCTACCTGCTCTGGAAGACCTAGCACATCAAAAATATGCATAGCCTCTTGCATTTGCTGACTCCCTTCTTCTGTTTGCCCCTTCTGATAGAGGGCAAATCCCTTGAGGTAATGAAAGACATTGCGCTCGTAGAGTTTGATGCTCTTGCCGATAATCTTTTCCACATAGGCCTCAAAATAACTAGCACTTTCAAAAGAATGGTGTTCTAAACAATGCTGGTAACAATTCAGAGCTAGAATCAAGACCAGTTTTCGATGGCGACCAATTTCCTTGTAGAAATCTTCCCGCTCCATTACTTCTCTACCAAGCCGAGTGACATAATCCACATCATAAAAGCTATAAAGATTGCCAAAGAGGATCAACTCATACATGGTCCATTCTTCCGTTTGAAAGAGATAATCTGCCACCTTTTCTAGATCACTTTGCTTCATCGTGTAGCTGGCATCTCTCTGGCAAATCAGCCCTTGTAACAGGATCCAGTTCAATTCAAAATAAAGGGGATTGGTCGAACTCTTAGCTTTTTCAAGTTCCTCCTCTTGAAGCCTTTGAAAACCCGCAATATCGTTTGCATAATAAAGAGGAACCAACTGAGCAATTAAGGACACATGCTCATGGTGTTGAAAATTTCTGGCCTTATCCATAAAATTTTCAATCGTCACATGGATATTGTCTAATATCTCAAAGAAGCGCGACGTAGCTAGATCCGACTCCCCCAATTCAAAACGGGATAACTGGGAGGTCGAGCAAGCTTCTCCTGCAGCTTCTTTCAATGAATAATTTTTACTGATTCGAAATTCACGAAAAACTTTGCCTAAATCTTCCATTTGATTACCACTTAAATTCCTTTAAGTACCTTTCTAACTCTTGCAAGTATCCTTCGTAGAATCCGTGATCTTCTTTAACGGAAACATCTAATTGTCTTAAGTAAGAAATCAGCCAATCAACCAATAGATCATACTGATGAAGAGGTAGGCGTTTCATCTGCTCTTCAACAAAAGAAATGGCCTCTGTAAAGCGCTGCTCTTCTAAAACTTGCTGAAGATAGTGATTCCCGTTGATGAGTTTTCCTTCCTCATCCTCATACTGCCCCAAATCTAAATTCTGAATCTGCAGGCGCAAAGTTGTACCAATTATATCGGCTACACCTTTAATCTGCTTCATAAACCAATCATTTTCAGTCATCACAATGTTCTCCTTAGGCAAATTAGAAAACTACACTTTCTCCGCTAATTCTTCCCATTCTATCATGGCTTCTTCTTGGGCGGCGGTCAGCTGGTCGATTTGCTGCAGGCTCTCCATGAGTTCGCCGGTTTCATTGGTGGCCTACAGCTTCTTTTAACGAATAATTTTTACTGATTCGAAATTCCCGAAAAACTTTGCCTAAATCTTCCATTTATTCCACCTGCTCTGACAGTTCTGCCCATTCTTCCATAACTGCTTCCTGCTGGACAGTCAGTTGGTCCAGGTCACTCTGGAGTTGAACTAAGTCGGCTGCATCGTTGGTGCTATGCATGGTTTCGGTGATGTCTTGGATTTTTTGATCTAGCTCTTCCATCTCTGCTTCCAATTGCTCAATGCGACGGGTGATTTTACGGAGTTCCTTTTGATTTTGTTTTTGCAAGTGATAGTCATTGCTAGTGACTTCTTCCGATGAAGAAACAGGCACAGTTTCTGCTTGCGCTGCAGCAAGGGCCTCTAACTCCGCTTTTTTCTCCAGATAATAATCATAGTCCCCTAGGTAAAGAGTGGAGCCCTCTTCTGAGAGTTCCAAGACCTGTGTAGCCACACGATTGATAAAGTAGCGGTCGTGGCTGACAAAGAGCAGGGTCCCATCAAAATCAATCAAGGCATTTTCCAGTACTTCCTTGCTATCGATGTCCAAGTGGTTGGTCGGCTCATCGAGAATCAAGAAGTTATTATTCTCCATAGAAAGCTTGGCCAAGAGTAGACGCGCCCGCTCTCCTCCCGACAGCATGCCAACGGTTTTCTTGACATCGTCCCCTGAGAAAAGGAAGGCTCCTAGGCGATTGCGAATTTCTACTTCTGGTGTCAGCTTAAAGTCATTCCAGAGCTCATCCAAGACACTGTTGTGAGGGGTTAGTTTACTTTGGGTCTGGTCATAGTAGCCCACCTCGACATTGGCCCCAAAACGGGCTTCCCCCTTGATGAAAGGAATCTGCCCGACAATAGACTTGATAAGAGTAGATTTCCCGATCCCATTTGGTCCCACAATAGCGACCGCATTCATCTTACGGATATCCAGATTGATCGGCTCGGACAGGATTTGATCATCATAGCCAACGGCCGCCTCTTCTACTGTCAAAACGACATTACCAGAGGCCTTATCAGAATGGAAGGTCATATGGGCAGACTTGGTCCCAGCTTCGGGCTTGTCTAGGCGCTCCATTTTTTCCAACTGCTTGCGACGAGACTGGGCCCGTTTGGTAGTCGACGCCCTCACCAAATTACGGTTGACAAAGTCTTCAAGCGCTGCAATTTCTTTTTGTTGCTTCTCGTAGTTCTTGGCTTCGGTCAGAAGCTTTTGCTCTTTTTGCTCGACAAAGCTGGAGTAATTGCCGACATAGCGATCTAAAGAATGCTTGGTCAAATCCAAAGTAATGGTTGCGACCTTGTCTAAGAAATACCGATCGTGGCTGACAATGAGAAGGGCCCCGCTATAATTGACCAAGTAATTTTCCAACCAGGCAATGGTCTCAATATCCAAGTGGTTGGTCGGCTCGTCCAGTACCAAGAGATTTGGCTTCTCCAAGAGCATCTTGGCTAGGGCTAGACGGGTGTTTTGCCCTCCAGACAGCTCTTCAATCTTCATCTGCCACATGGACTCATCGAACTTGAAGCCGTTTAAAATCGCGCGAATATCTGCCTCATAGGTGAAACCACCAGCTTGACGGAATTCTTCCGATAAACGGTCATAATCCAGCATGAGTTTGTCCAAGTCAGCCCCAGTTTTTTCCCCCATCTCCAGCTCCATCTGCCGCAAACTTTTCTCCGTCTTACGAAGATCGTCAAAGACATGAAGCATCTCATCGTAGATGGTATTGGACGACTCAAAGCGACTATCCTGGGCTAGATAGGAAAGAGAAAGGTCGCGCTTTTTATTGATTTCCCCAGAAGTCGGCTCTTCTTCTCCCACCAAGATTTTTAAGAGCGTGGACTTACCGGCTCCGTTCTTTCCAACCAGGGCAATCCGGTCCCGTTCATCCACTTGCAGGCTGATATTATCAAAAAGAACCTCCCCTGCAAAAGAGCGTTCAATTTTGTTGGCTTGTAAAATAATCATGTTCCTATTTTACTATCTTTTTACGGATTAAACAAGGGAAGACGAAGCATCAAAAAAATCCCGAGCCCCTTGAGGCCCAGAACTTTTAGCAAGTATTTTTAAACTCATTCTTCCTTGTATAATTGTCGGACTGCTTCTACATCTGAATCCTGGATACTGTAGAAAGAGCCAGCTGGTTGCATGACCGATTCTCCATCTGTGTGGTCCAACCCAATCGCATGGCCTAGTTCATGCTCAGCTGTATTGACAATCCGATCATAACTATAGTTATAGATATAATTTAACAGATAATGGCGATTGAGGCGAACTGTGATGTGGGTGAACCGATTGGTTAAGAGGTTAGTTTGAGAGGCAGTCTCTCCTGCTGCAGAAACGGATGCGTTGTCCATCTCGGTCAAGACCACATTGGCTTCTTTTTCATTTGTGACCAGCTTGAAGGTAAAGGCGCCTGTTTGGTTCCAAGCCTCAATAGCATCCCGATAGGCTTTTATAAAAGTTTGACTGATATTGGGATCTAGATAAACCGTGGCCTCTGCTTTTTCCCAGCGAGCACCACTATGCTCATGATTGTCCGTCTGCGTCGTCTGTGAGCTAGGTGCCATCCCAAAGCGCGATACAAAGCCCTGATCACCAAATAAATTTCCAACTTGATAGACAACCTTTTGGGCAGCTCGCCCAACCCCATCCATACCAGAACTAGGAGAATCTGTGAAATAGATGATCCCCACAAGGATGAGAAAACTGATCGCAATGGTCCAGAAAAATCCCCAAAAGAGACTCCAAGCCATGCGAAGGATTCCTCTGAAAAACCGAAAAATAGTTCTCATACATTCTCCTTTCTCTTAAAGAAGGTATGCAATTGTAACACTCCATGCTTAAAAATAACTTAAATAAACCTGCTTTTTTGCTTATTGATGGATGGTTACTTTTCCTGTCTGGTAATCCAGGCTCATTCCACTTTGAACATTGGGAACAAAGACATTGAACTCAAGAGTCCCGTCACTCGATTTGGCTTCGATGTGAGAACCTAAAGGAATCAGATCTTCCGGCTGATTGTAGATCAAAGTGACCCGATAGCGGACCCGCTTGTTCTTATCTAAGGCTTTTCGAACCAGGGTCTCATAGTAGTTTTGACCAGTGGAATGAGGATCATTGGCTTGATTGGACCAAGCCGTTTGCACGGCGATATTTTTGGGATTGCTAGTAGAAGCGTCAAAGCCTTTGAGATTGCCGATCAAGGCGTAACCCAATAGATGACCCCGATCCACAGCATGGTCGTACTCGCCTGACAGATTATGAACCTGATGCCAACCAGCAGGTTTCCAATCGGTTAGGCCACTTCCTGTTGCATCGCGATCTCTGTACTGACGAGTCGCCTTAGTCATGATGGCATTGGCAACTGTCGGTACGGTCTTTCCATTGACTTCTTTTGTCTTGTTATCCGCATAGGGTTGACTAGCCACACTGGCATCCAAATCTGTTCGATTGCCCTTAACGACAAAGGCTCCAGCTCCGTTCCATTCTATGTCATTTCCCAATTGTGAACGAGCAGATTTCGTTAGTACAGAGCTAGCTAACTCTTTACTGGGTGTTTCCTCTTGGCTACTGGTCACCACGGAAACAACCTGATCCGTCGCATCTTTTATCGTCGGTTGATTAAAATAATAGCCCCCGATTGCTAGGGCTGTTGCCACCACAAAACCTGCTAAGGTTTGTTTGGTTCGTTTGCTTACTGTTTGTTTTGTCATGCCTCTCTCCAAAAAAGAGCAGCGCTAGATGGGTCACTGACTCGATTCGCTGCTCTCCTTTTTACTCAATGTTATTTAAATCTTATTTGCCGGTTAGCTTTCCAATGATTTCTGACCAAGTATCCGGAGAGAGAATGGACCATGGATTTTTTCCATCGCCAATCACTCCATAGCCAATGACCAAACCAATTGCAAAAATGATGATGCCAATCACAGCCAACAGGAGGACAATTCCTAGCTGTTTTCCAACATAGCGAAGATTAGTTTTCATCGTCTTCTTCCTCTACACGTTTCACGTCTGCACCAAGTGCCACCAATTTCTCATGGAATTGATAATAACCACGGTCTAAGTGACTTAATTTGCTGACCTTTGTTTCTCCTTCTGCCACTAAGCCCATCAAGACAAGCGTTGCACTCGCGCGCAAATCGGTCGACATGACCTCTGCACCTTGGAAGCTTTCACCTCCTACGATACGAGCTGTATCCCGCATAATATCTGAGTGAACGCCCATTCGACGCATTTCTTCCAAATGTTGGAAACGATTCTCAAAGACGGTTTCAATCATGGTGGACTCACCCTTAGCCATGGCCATCAAGGCTGTAAATTGAGCCTGCATATCAGTTGGGAATCCTGGGTACGGAAGAGTTTTAACAGTCACTGGACGGAGCTTACTGATATCCGATTGAATCCGAATTCCATTTTCTTCTTCGGTTACCTTCACGCCCATCTCCTGCATCTTAGACAGCAGCGGACGATTGTGTTCCCAAATGGCATCTTCGATCAAGACATCTCCACCGGTCATGGCTGCCCCAATCATAAAGGTTCCAGCTTCGATGCGGTCTTGTACAACATTGTGGTCTGCCCCATGCAAGCTCTCCACACCGACGATGGTTAAGGTCTCAGTTCCTGCCCCCTTGACATTAGCTCCCATTTTGTTGAGTAAAAGAGCTAGGTCAACAATCTCAGGTTCCCGCGCAGCATTTTCAATCACGGTGACTCCATCAGCCAAGGTTGCAGCCATCATAATATTTTGTGTTGCCCCTACTGATGGGAAGTCCATATAGATATGTGCTCCCTTGAGACGATCTGCTTTCGCTTCAATATAGCCGGCCGTTTGTGTAATTTCAGCCCCCATGGCTTCCAGACCTTTGAGATGGAGGTCTATTGGACGACTACCGATCGTACAGCCTCCAGGCATGGAAACCTTGGCATGGCCATTGCGTGCCAAGACAGGACCCAAGACAACGATAGAGGCCCGCATCTTGCTCACATACTTATAAGGCGCTTCCTCTGATAATTTATCTTGCGCATCTACGACAACCGTATTTTCTTCTTCATTGAAGGTCACTTGTGCATTCAAGCCACGAACGACATTGTTCATTGTGAAGACATCTGATAAAACAGGGACGTTTTTTAAGGTCGTCACGCCCTCACTTGCAAGGACTGTTGCAGCAAGAAGCGGAAGGACAGCGTTTTTTGCTCCTTCGATTTTGACAGTTCCAACTAGTCGATTATTTCCACCATTAACGATTATTTTTTCCATACGGGATTGTTCTCCAATTTCTTAAAGTCACGACTTCTATCATACCATATTTTTGATAAAATGTGGCTAGAATTGGCCAATAAAAATCTGCCGACTCATCTCATACACGCTGATAAAAAATGAGCTGGCTAGATAGCCGATTCCAATGCTGAGCATCAAGATCAAAAAACGGATTTTAACAGCATTTTCAGTACTTACTTTTAAAAACTTTTCCCATTGAACTAGGTTCAACAATAGGTAATAGGCAAAAAAGATAAACAATAAATGGCTTGAAAAGTTAAAAATCATTTGGATCATACAGCTATTATACCATATTTGATTCTCACTTTCTTCTTTTGATTCTCACTCAACAAAAATAAGGCGAGGACAAGACCTCTACCTTATTTTTTAATATGTTATAAACGATTTCCGACATTAATCCGGTTAATGGCGCGTTGAAGAGCAATTTTAGCACGACGTTCCATATCAACCGAATGCTGATCTTTGGCTTCTTCAATCGCTTTTTCAGCTCGCAGTTTGGCACGTTCTGCGCGACTAATGTCGATATCTCGAGCACGTTCGGCAGAATCGGCAACAATGGTAATAACATTATCTGCTACTTCGATAATCCCCCCATTGACTGCAATCCAATCAATATGTTTGTCATCGTCGACACGACGAACCTTTACTTGGTCTACAGCCAAAACCGCAATGGTATTGATATGATGAGGTAAAATCCCTAATTCACCATCAATTGTCTTGACAGATACAAATGCGGCATGATGATCATAAACCAGTCCATCCGGTGTAACGATTTGGACGTTCATTTGACTCATCTTTCACCTCTTCTTAGAATCCCATTTTTTCAGCTTTGGCAATCACATCTTCGATCGATCCAACACCACGGAAGGCATCTTCAGGAAGATGGTCATATTTTCCGTCCAAGATTTCTTTAAAACCACGAACAGTTTCTGCAACCGGTACGTATGAACCAGGTTGACCGGTAAATTGTTCCGCAACGTTGAAGTTTTGTGACAAGAAGAATTGGATCCGGCGAGCACGAGCAACCAAGGTCTTTTCTTCGTCAGACAATTCATCCATCCCTAAGATCGCAATGATATCTTGCAATTCATGGTAACGTTGAAGGACGCGTTTGACCTCAGAAGCTACTGCATAGTGTTCTTCTCCTACGATTTCTGGAGAAAGGGCACGTGAGCTTGATGCCAATGGGTCCACCGCAGGGTAGATTCCCAATTGTACCAATTTACGTTCCAAGTTGGTTGTTGAATCCAAGTGGGCAAAGGCGGTTGCTGGCGCTGGGTCTGTATAGTCATCGGCTGGCACATAGATGGCTTGGATGGAAGTAACAGAACCTTTCTTCGTTGACGTAATCCGTTCTTGCAATTGACCCATTTCAGTTGCCAAAGTAGGTTGGTAACCAACGGCTGAAGGCATCCGTCCCAAAAGGGCTGATACTTCAGATCCGGCTTGGGTGAAACGGAAGATATTGTCGATAAACAAGAGAACGTCCTGACCTTCGACATCACGGAAGTATTCCGCAATGGTCAAACCAGTCAAAGCAACACGCATCCGTGCTCCAGGTGGCTCATTCATTTGTCCAAAGACCATGGCTGTTTTTTCAATAACGCCAGATTCTTTCATTTCCCAATAAAGGTCATTCCCTTCACGTGTCCGTTCCCCAACACCGGTAAATACAGAAATACCACCGTGTTCTTGGGCAATATTATGGATTAATTCTTGAATCAAGACGGTCTTCCCAACTCCGGCACCACCGAAGAGTCCGACCTTCCCACCTTTCAAATAAGGGGCTAAGAGGTCAATAACCTTGATCCCTGTTTCAAGAATTTCTTCTGAAGTAGAGAGCTCGTCAAAGGATGGAGCTTTTTTGTGGATGGAGTCACGAGAAGCATCCTCAGGAAAAGGTTGATCCAAGTCAATGGTATCTCCAAGAACATTGAAGACACGTCCCAAGGTTTCTTTTCCGACAGGAACAGAGATTGGACGACCTGTGTCCAAGACTTCCATTCCACGTGTTAAACCATCAGTTGATTCCATGGCGATGGTCCGTACAACCCCATCACCAAGTTCCAAAGCTACTTCAAGAACGACTTTTGATTTTTGTTGGTCATTTTTATAGACTACAAGCGCATTATTGATCTCAGGAAGTTTATCTCCAACGGAAAAGGCAACGTCTACGACGGGACCTACGACCTGAGAAATTTTGCCTAAACTCATGTCATTCTCCTATTCTAAGTAATTTCTACTGCTCAAAAGTTCTCTTTCGAGCATCTGTTTTTGTATATAAAATTGTATCCGACAACTATTCAAGGGCGCTAGCACCAGCAACGATTTCGGTAATTTCTTGTGTAATCGCTGCTTGACGAGCACGGTTGTATTGAATCGTTAATTCATCAATGACTTTCTTGGCATTGTCTGTTGCAGTTTGCATGGCCATCATCCCCGCAGCATTTTCAGCTGTTTTAGCATCAATAATGGCACCATAGATCATGCTTTCAGCAAATTGAGGGAGCAATTGATCCAAAATGGCATCTCGACTAGATTCCAATTCTAGATTCAATACATAGTCCTCATCTGCTTCATTGGGGTCCAAATCAATAATCGGAAGCATCTGTTCTACCCGCATTTGGCTAGTCAAACTGTTAACGTGATGGTTGTAACAGACGTACAACTCGTCAAACAAGCCTTCCTGATACATTTGGACTGTTTTCGAAATGATCGTACGAACTTCCTTAAAGCTAGGTTGATCAGGCAAACCACGCAATTCATAAACCGGCTGAATCCCACGGGCACGGAAGAAATCCGCCCCGACACTTCCAATACAGATCACTTCAAAGTCATCTCCAGTTGGATGGTATTCTGCCTTCATTTCCATCATGGTTTTAAGGATGGAGGCATTGTAGCCTCCGACCAAACCACGATCGGATGTAATCACGATATAAGCTGTCTTTTTTACCGGCCGACTCACCAACATGGGATGGGACTTAGCATTTTCTGTTTCATGTCCATGGAGCAAGTCTGTTAGTAACTTACGTACCTTAGCAGCATAAACCTGAAAATCCTTGGCTGCTTGCTCCGATTTTCCGAGTTTAGCAGCAGACACCATCTGCATGGCATTGGTAATTTGACTAGTATTTTTAGTGGATGCAATTTTATTTTTTATATCATTTAATGAAACTGCCATCTTCCACTCCTATTTCTATTTGAAATTTGACTGGTTGACAAATTCTGTAAGGGCTGCATCCAGTTCTTCTTCTGCTGGAAGATCATGTGTCGAACGAATCGTCTCAAAGATTTGATTAAAATGTGCTTCAAAGTAATCAAACAACTCTTCTTGGAAACGAAGAATATCGTCTACTGGAACACTATCTAAGAAACCATGAGTCAAGGCATACAAGATCACGACTTGTTTTTCAACTGTCAATGGTTCATGAACGGGTTGTTTCAAGACTTCAACTGTTCGGCGACCACGGTTCAATTTCGCTTGAGTCGCAGCATCCAAGTCACTACCAAATTTCGTGAAGGCTTCCAATTCACGGTATGAAGCGAGGTCGATACGAAGAGTACCCGCAACTTTCTTCATAGCCTTGATTTGGGCAGCTCCCCCTACACGGGATACAGAAGAACCTGCATCAATGGCCGGACGAATACCAGCATTGAACAAACTATCTTGCAAGAAGATTTGTCCATCTGTGATCGAAATCACGTTGGTTGCGATATAAGCAGAAATATCTCCTGCTTGGGTTTCAATGATTGGAAGAGCTGTAATAGAGCCACCACCCAATTCATCTGAAACTTTAGCTGAACGTTCCAACAAACGGCTGTGGAGATAGAAGACATCCCCTGGGAAGGCTTCACGTCCTGGTGGACGACGAAGAAGAAGGGACAATTCACGGTAGGCTACGGCTTGTTTTGACAAATCATCATAGACGATCAAAACGTGTTTACCGTTATACATGAACTCTTCTGCCATGGCAACCCCGGCATAAGGTGCCAAGTAGAGCAATGGAGACGGTTGGGAAGCCGAAGCGGTTACCACAATCGTATAATCCATGGCTCCGTATTTACGAAGAGTTTCTACTTGCGTACGAACTGTTGATTCTTTTTGACCAATCGCCACATAGATACAGATCATGTCTTGACCCTTTTGGTTCAAGATGGTATCGATGGCAATCGAAGTTTTCCCTGTTTGACGGTCCCCGATAATCAATTCCCGTTGGCCACGTCCGATTGGAACGAGGGCATCAATGGCTTTCAAACCAGTTTGTAGGGGTTCTGAGACAGATTTCCGTTGCATAACACCAGGAGCTGGTGTTTCGACTGGACGGAATTTATCTGTCACAATCTCACCCAAACCATCTACTGGTTGGCCAAGTGGGTTGACAACCCGACCAATCAAGGCATCCCCTGCAGGGACTTCCATGATTTTACCTGTACGACGGACAGAGTCTCCTTCACGAATATCCGTGAAATCACCCAAGATGATGATACCGACATCCGTTGTCTCTAAGTTTTGGGCCATCCCGTATGAGCCATTTTCAAAGATCAACAACTCACCACTCATGGCATTTTCAAGACCATGAGCACGGGCAATCCCGTCACCAATGTAGGTTACAACACCTGTCTCAGTGACGTCAAAGTTTGGCTTGAAATTTTCAATTTGTTGCTTAATTAAAGCGCTGATTTCTTGTGCGTTAATCGCCAAAATTCACACCACTTTCTATTTCAATTTAGATTTTATAACTTGCAATTGGTGTTTGAGACTGGTATCCAACGTTTTATGATTGGCTGTCACGACAAAGCCACCAATTAAATCTGGATCGATCTTTTGTTGGATCGAGCGAACTTGAATCCCAAATTTTCTTTCGATAATGGGGATTAGCTTTTGCTCTTGAACAGGATCCAAACCAGCAACCGTCGTAACAGTGACGACAAAAGCGTTGCTCAACAGTTGAATCTGATCCAAACAAATCGTTACAATGTCATAAAATAAGGCTTCACGATGATTGAGAATAACCACTTCAATCAAATGGTCGAGTAATTGTGAATCAGAGGGTTGAAAAAGTCTTAGACTTTTTGCTTTCTCTTCATCCTCTACACCGATATGAGCTAAGAAGTTAGCAAGTCCAGTCTCCTCAAAAATGCCCTTGATTTGGGTCAATTTTTCAAAGACAAGATCTTGTTCTCCTTTTTCAAAGACCAATTGAACAAAAGGCTGGGTATATTTCTCAATCACCATCAGTTGCTTTTTGTCCATTAGGCTTCTCCTAATTCATCAAGATAGCGATCGATCAGTTGGCGTTGACCTTCAGCATCCAGCTGTTGACTCAACAATTTGCTGGCAAGATTGACAGTGAGATCTGCCACATCGCCTTTGATACTGTTCAATGCTTCTTCTTTGTTATGCGCAATTTCTTGTTGCGCTTTTTCTTTCAAACGTACTGCTTCTTGAGTGGCTTCTGAAAGGATCTGAGATTTGTTCTTTTCTGCAGTATCCTTTGCATTTTCGACAATAGACGCAGCTTCTTTGCGGCTACCTGCCAACTCTTCTTCACGTTTACTTGCTAGTTCCTCAGCTTTTTGACGAGCTGATTCTGCTCCATCAATATCATCTGTAATCTTTTTGGCACGCGCTTCTAAAATTCCATTGATATTGTTCCATGCAAATTTCTTTATTAAAAAGATTAATAATAGGAAGGAACCAGCAATGAGAATAAAGTTACCAATAATTTCACTCATTGATACATGCATTCTTCTACTCCTCCTCTACTTACTCTTCACCATTAATTTTCTTACCAATATAGATTGATGACAACATGGTAAACACATAGGCTTGGATACATGAAATAAAAATTGAAAATGCAGTCCATGCCATGCTACCAATAAAGGCAAATGGATACCAATAGAAAGCTTGGTGTGATAAGTTCACGAGCAAGCTTGCTAATACCTCACCCGCAAAGATATTTCCGAAGATCCGAAGTGCCAAGGAGGCAAAGTTCGTTAATTCTTCCAAAATATTCATGGGGGTCATAAATCCAGGTGTCACAAAAGCCTTTAAATATTCCTTCACACCACGTCGGCGAATTCCTTCTACATGGGCGATTAAGGTGATCAAAAATGAAAAGGCAAAGTCATAACCCAGGTTAGCGGTTGGTGATGTCCACAAATTGTAACCATTGGTCGTTTCGATTTTAGCCATCAATCCAATGTTATTGGCCACTAAAAGAAAGAGGAAAAGAACAAACAAGAACAAGGAATAGTCCTTTATATAATGTTCCCCAATATTTCCTTTGGTGAAGCCTACGACAAAGTCATATGCGTATTCCAGCACATTTTGTTTGCCCTTTGGTCGGATCGTCATTTTACGGCTGGCCCAATAAATAAAGCCAAAAACCACCAAAACAGCAATCAAGGTCATAGCAAGTAGGGTCAAATTAAAAGTTACAGGTCCAAGAGTTATCGTTGGAGTGATACTTTCTTCCAAGTTTTGACACCTCCTTTTCTAAAATAGAAGTGCTTATTTGATAATGAAGGCCATAACCAAGGTTACGAAGAAAGTACCTTCGACAAAGGCAACACCAAGAATCAAGAGGCTACGCAATTGACCAATAATTTCTGGTTGACGAGACGCAGATTTCAATAGGCTGCTCATCATCAAACCTTCTGCCAGTGATACACCAAAGCAGGCTAAACAAAGACCTAAAAATGTTAAATTCATGATGAATTCTCCTTTTATAAATTTTACCTCCTTAGTTTACTCCTAAAAGATATAATAGTCAAATATTTCCTAGAAAAGAAAGCGTTTTAGTGAAATTACGTTATTTTTTTAATATGATAATTTTTCCGACCTACGATTGATTCCTTTTAATTTTTAGACACTTTGTCCACCTCTATTCATTTTTTCTTCTAAAAAACTCTCACCTGCTCAGCAGATGAGAGAATTCAATTATTTAAAGATAGACGTTTTAAAACTATCTGTTTGTTGGAGCAATTTCTTAAAGATTTTTTCTTTCAGTGCAACCGTATTGTCAAATTTGACAGAACCGTTACTTAGAGTAGCCTTATCTTTATCCACTGCTTCAGCAAATGCACGTTTCAAGTCTTCATAGCTATTGTAGGTCTTCCCATCGATGTCAATAGCCTGAATTCCGTTTTTGGCACTGGTTACCACTTCATTGAAGTAAGCTTTCTTCCAGTCTTCAAGGGTACTGAATCTTCCATCAGAAATTTTCTGAATGACGAAGTCATCTCCTAGAGTGGCAAGTCCAGCTTGTTTGGACTCTTGTTTATACTTGTTCGAAGCATAACCTAGGAATCCTTTTTCATAGCCATAATAGCCCCAAATCCTGAAAGTATTGTGTTTGAAGGACATCGCTCCAGGAGCCCCTTCACTGGTGTTCCCACCATAGATACCTGTCATCATCGGCACAGTCACATAGGCTGAACCAAAGTCAGATGGATTATAGACGCCATTTCCAGGACCACGGTTGGTCATGAAATTATTGGTAATGAGTTCATCTACTGTGTTTAAAGCAATGGCTTTTTCCTCATCATTCAAAGGACGTACCTTATCGAATTGATTCTTGGTGTTGGCTCCACGGTACTGTTTATCGACCTTCTTGAACCAAGCATTGTTTAAGTCCTTACTATGTTTGTCCAATACAGCTTCACCTTCTAGGTAATCCAGAAGCATGAGCGTATCGTTATAACCTTTCATGTAACGATCTATTTCATCGCGTGATTGAAGATTGTTTGGATTGGTATTGTACCATTGATTGCCATCGTTAGGACGTTCATAGGCCATGTTGAGACCTAGGGCCTTGTATTCCCCATTTGGATTAGATACAGATGGTGTTTGGAGCATTCCTTGGGCAAAGGCTTCAATATCTGTTCCTTCGCGGTGTCTCCAACCACCCAAGTAAACCATACGGTCATTGACGTGCGTCGTTTCGTGGGTAAAGGCAGAAAGCCCAAAGTCACTGATCATATCCGTCACCATGAAGAAGACGGAATCATCTTTATATGGGTTTCCGTAAATTCGCGCCACTGCTCCCATGCGCCAATCTGTTACATGGTAACGATCGGTTGGACCATACAATTCACGGATTGGAGCGACGTCTTTGCCACTGTTGGTATGTCCATAACGATCTGTACTAATGCCTTTGTAGTTTTGGTTATCAAGAACAGGAGTCGGCACCATATTATTGCTCTTCAAGAGTTGATTGCGAACCTTATCCGTTGCGAGACGCGACCAGAAATCTAGGTAATTTTGTTGCCCTTTTGCGACCTTATCAATTTCAGCCTTGAAGGCATTTCGTTCCGCTTCCGTATTCTTACCATATTTCTCGAAGGAACTATAGGCCATGGTGTTGTAGGTTGAAATCAAGAACATATGGGCATCTTTTAAGTTCAAGAGTGGCAAGATCATTTTACCGTGAACATCATTGTTTAAGCCTTCGTATGCTCGATGTTTCTTATCGGCAAACTCAGGAGTTGTTGTTTTGGGCTCTACAATATAGACATTGTCCTTGGTTGCTTTGATAAACCAATCATTCAAGTCTCTATCACTTGTAAAGAGCTCCATATTGTACTTCAGGAAGTCATTAAGATTTCCAGAAAGAGTCGATTTAGCTACGACTTCACGGAAAGCATCGTGGGTACGAGTCCCTTTGATATAGTCTTCTTTTGAACCGATTTCAATCAAGCGGTCTAAGACATCAACATTCTTACCATAGAAGTCTGGCTTGAACAACATGAGCTGTTTGAGATGGACATCATCAAACTTCACTCCGTAATAACGGTTGAGATAAGAGAGACCCAAAAGAACTGCTGCCTTGTTATCATCAATTTTCTTGATGAGTGCCCGTTTGGCAGCCTCATCCGTGTTCAATTGATGGTCTTGGTTTTCAACCAACTGTTTCACAAAGTGAGTCAAATTATCCTTCACCTCTTTGAAGGATTCTTCAAGATAAAGGTTCTTAATAGCATTGACTTTGTTAGGTCCTGTTCTACCTAGGTGTGTGTAGATAGGGTCTGATTGTAATTCGACGGGATTTAATGTTTCAACAATGGCACTAATGAGATCGCTACGGTCTTTGTCCACCATGTTCGGCGTGTAGACAACTTTACCGAGCTCCGCTACGCTGTACTCTTTCACTTGTTTGACTTTTGAATCTTTCGGTGAAATGCTAAAGATATCTTTTGTCTTATCCGAGTAATGGATCAGAATGTGGTCGGCATCAGCCAATTCTGTTACAAAATCATTGCCCTTCATGGCCGTCACAGACAAGACTTCCTTGGTCAAGAGAGGACTAGTCGCAGCCAATTTATTTCCTTGATCCACAATCCACTCTTTATTGTAGAATGGTTGCAGTTTAGCAATATTGCGGTAAGCAAGTTCGCGAGCTGCGTCGTAGCCATCAATTGCCTTGTATTGATCGTCTTTGTTAACAAGGTTATTGAGTTTATCTTCAACAGGTTTCGTGCTTTCAAATTTATCAGCAGTAATTCCCAGTGCTTCAATTTTCTGCTCAGCTTCTGCAAGGGAAATGCTAGGGATTTTACGAGAGTTGTTAAAGGATTTCTTCCCTTCACTCACGCCCTCCACACTGTAATTTCGTTTGGTTCTTGAATAGGTAAAGTAATCATCTGCATCGATATCCGAGTGTCCGAAGACCATCTCACCTGTTTTGACTTTCATCATGGTGATGTTGTCTTCAATGGCTCCCAAAGCCCAGTTGGTCCCCAGTAAGCCACCAGATTGGACCGCTTCTTTCAGTTCAATCGAACCTTTAGCAACGGAGTTTCTGAGAACCCCTTCTTTACCTAGCGTATTGTTATTCCCACCGTTTTGAGAAGAATAAACTAAACCTGCAGCTTTGGCTTTGTTCCCAGTGATTTCAGCATCAACGTAAGCATTTTCTACAATACCTTTCCAGTTCTCGCCAACAACACCTGCTAGATAGCCACCTTTATTGCCAGCAGCGTGCAGTTTCCCGATGAAGGCAACATTACTTACCTTCCCACTACCATCAATTTTATTGATAATACCAGCTACATCGTTGTTTCCAACAACGCTTCCTGTTACTTTAACATTTTCGACAGTCGCATTATTTTTGATGACACCTGCGATTGGTGCTACTCGATCAAATCCAGGCATATCAATGTTAACATTTTCAAGCAAGAGATTCTTAACAGTACCACCCTCGATGTTACCAAATAACGGTCTTGCAATGTTATGGATAGCAAATTTATTTCCATCCGTACTTTCCAATATTCCCTTGAAAGCATTGGTTACATAAGACTTGCCAGCTGGTTGCACATTACTTGCATTCATACTGCTACCAAGCTTAAAGGTACCCGTCGGATTGGCTTGCATAGCTTTTACAAGTTCGTTGAAATTGTAGTAGACATCTCCTTCATGAGCTTTGGGTTTCGCAATGTAGTGGACATAGTCCTCACTAAACTGGTTGTCCGCAGTCCGTTGGATGAGATCTGGAGCTTTGGCTGTTACTTTGTATAAGGTCGCTCCATCTACCGTCACTTCTTCGATTTTATCAACGGCCAGTTTTGTGACCTTATTATCATGGGTGGTAACCTTTAAGTAATAAGGTTTCACATCTGAAGGTGTTTCTGACAAGAGGCTACGATCAGTCTCAAGACCTTGGTCATCCACGCTAATCAGACTAGTTTCCTTGATGTTTTTGACTTCAACTTTTTTAAGGTCAAGCCTTAGTGGTTCTTCCTTGAGAACTTCTTCTTCATCCCCATTTCCACGGTCATAGACCATGGTCGTTGCCAGCGTATAATCCTTGTAGTAGTCCAAGTCCACTAAGGCAGCTGCTAAATCAGCCTCTGAAAGGGCAAAAGTTTTCACAACTTGATCGCCCTTCTTCAACACCGCCTGGATGGACTTGATGGTCACACCCTCTGGTTTATCCAAATGATAAGTAGCTTTAGCACTGTGCTTCAACTCTTCCTTATCGACCTGGGTCAAAGTCAAGGTTGGCTTGTCTAGTTCTTTGGTCCCTTTTTTAATGATCCGATCTTGGGCTTGTTCCACAACTTCCTCAGAAATCGTAGGGGCATCTGTTGTCTTAACTCCCTTAATGGTCTTGTAGACCTTGGTGATTTTCTTCTTCCCGTTTTTACCTGCTTGAGAAACTGTTTCGCTTCCTTTTAGCAAGGTGGCATCTTGTTCGGTTACCGTCTTAAATGGAATTTCCTCA
>CAJZGQ010000011.1 GCA_916048115.1 uncultured Streptococcus sp.
ACTGTGCGGAGGTGGGACGACGAAATCGAATTCTAACGAATTACCGATTTCTGTCACACTCTCTTTTTATTAGTTGCTTGCACCAGAAGTGGCATCAGCATCTCCGTGGCCTCCGTCACCATGTCCTCCAGCATCAGAAGCACCAGAAGTTGCATCTGCATCACCATGACCACCAGCAGGAGCAAATGGTCCGCTACCACCTACAAGGCGTTGACCTGTTGTTTGTAGGTACCAGTCTAACCATGGTTTGAAGTTGAAGACAATCTCATTGATACCAGCGTAAGAACCATCTTCATAATACATAGCTTGGTAGTTGTGGGTGTTGATCACGCCTTCAGGAGATCCTGGAACAATGGTCCGAACGTATTCTTGGTTTCCGTTGCGAAGGGTACCGATCACCCATTCAACGTTTTTCATACGTGCTGGTGGAAGAGAGCCATGAACGGTTGACATTCGGCTTCCTGATTGAGGTGGCACGCGTTTGGCGAACATGGTATCAGGATCTTGATGGGCATTGTTGTAGTAGAGGAATTGGTTGTTATCATCGGCATATGTCAACTCAAATGGCATGGCCTTCAAGAACATATTAATTTGGTCAACGGTTAGGATACCGTGGTCCAATTTGACATAAGTATCGCCTGATACAGCACCTGTAAGTTCAGCTACTTTTTCAACCCAATCTGGATCATCTGGATCGACCTCAATAACAGTTGTAGCAATTGGATGATTACAATCTAAATCTTCTGGTTCAATTGGTTTTGGTTTTTTCAATTTGGATACAACCTCAACGTATTTCATAAAATTATCCAAGCAGGTTTCGAGGAATTTGACGGTTCCTTCGTTGATGATATTGCCGTTTTCGTCAAAAGCTTCTTTTGCTTTTCCAAGAAGGAATTCATTACCTGGAAGAGTATAAGCATTGACACCTGGAGCATCAAGGATCTTGCGGAGGTGAACCTGAGCACGTGATGTCCCTTGATCATAGTAGGAAGCACCAACGATCATTACTGGTTTGTTTTCAAATGGATGCACCTCAAAAGATAGCCATTCAAGAACAGATTTAAGAGCAGCAGAGATCGTATGGTTGTGCTCTGGAGTAGCAATGATGACACCATCTGCTCGAGTAATTTTATTGTACAAAAGACGTAATTGGAAACTTTCGTCCCATTTTTCATCTTGGTTAAACATTGGAACTTCATCGATTTCAAGAACTTCCAATTCAAATTTGATCTTAAATTGGCGGCGAATGAATTCCAAGAGTTTACGGTTATATGATTGATCGTAGTTTGATCCTACAAGTCCTACAAATTTCATTCTTTTCTGTCTCCTATCTTACAAGTTTTCCCAGTCAAATTCTTCAGCATCTTTGCGAAGCAATTCTTGGGCGTTGCGTAATTTGTCTGTAATTTTTACAAACACACGGAAATCATTGAAGATGGCATCTAATTTTTGAATAACATCCAAATCTACTAAGTCTCCATTTTGATCAAAGGCTTGTAATGAATGAGATAGCAAGAATTCATCTGGCAAGACATTCGCCTTAATTTCTGGAGCGTTTAAGATTTGACGGAGTTGGAGTTGGGCGCGTGAAGATCCCAAGGTACCGTATGATGCCCCAGTAATCATGACTGGTTTGTTCAACAATGGGAAGACTCCGTATGAGAGCCAAGCTAGAGCACTCATCAAGACCGCTGGAATAGAGTGGTCGTATTCTGGAGTCCCAATAATGACTCCATCAGCCTCCTCAATTTTTGCAACAATATCCAAGACAGCCTCAGGTACTTGTTTGTCGGCTGGTTTGTTAAAGACAGGGATATCTTTAATTTCGACCAATTCGATCTCAGCCTTATCAGCAAAATGTTTTTGCATGTATTGAAGCAGTTGACGGTTTGTAGAACGTTTGGAGTTAGTCCCCACAATCGCAATAAGTTTTACCATGGAAATTTCCTTTCTGATAACAGAATTATAAATAAGATTGAAGCCCACTTGTATAGGCGATCTTGCCTGATTGAGAAACCAATAAGGTATCTATACCAAGAAGTGATTCAACAGTGTTGAGGATAGAAGCAGGAGCTTCCCCGAACAAGCGGGTAGTCCATATCTCCCCGTCTACGGATCGATCAGATATGATGGTGATACTGGCTAAGTCTGTCTCAACCGGATAGCCCGTTGCGCTATCAAAAATGTGGTGAAACGACTGGCCGTCCACTTCTAAATGACGCTCGTAGATGCCAGAGGTGACAATAGATTTATCCTTGACAGAGAGGACCAGTAGGTGCTGACCTCTTTTTTCGACTGGATTTTGAATGCCAATCCGCCAAGGCTGTTGTTTGATGGGGTGTTGGCCGACAGTGAGGATATTTCCTCCAAGATCAATCAAGGCATCTGTTACTCCCTGGCTCTTTAAAAAAGTCGCAATGCAGTCTGCGCTATAGCCCTTAGCCAAGGCTCCTAAATCAATCTTCATTCCAGGACGCGTCAGAAAGACCGTATGGTTTTCTGGGTCGAGCTGGATTTGGTGAGGATCGATCTTGGTCAGAGCTTGATCAATTTCCCCTTGCTGGGGACGTCTAGCATCTGAAAATCCAATTCGCCAGGTCTGTACAAGAGGACCAATGGCAATGTTTAAATGGCTGTTCTGAGCTTGACTATGCAAGGTACCTAATGCAATCAGTTCAAAAAGATCTGGATGTACTTGGACAGGAGCAATACCAGCTTGGTGATTGACCTCCATGAGTTCAGAACTTGCATCATTAGCACTGAAGCGATGTTCGTAGGAGCGAAGAAGTTCAAAGCAGCGGGCTAAGAGTTCATTCGCTCGTGGGTGACAGATCGAAACAGTGATGGTCGTTCCCATCAACCGTTCGGATCGACTACTTAGGTCCACTAAAAATCTATCCTTTCCTATTTTCACTTACTTACAGTATATCAAAAAGATATCGTTTTCACAATCCTTTCAAGCATATTGTTTGACATTTTTTGAAACATGTGAAGTGTGATTTTCTGGAAAATTGAAAAAAAGATCACAAATTCTGAGCAAAATAATTGTAACCGATATCATTTTTATGATATACTCAGGAAGTAAATTAAATTAAAGGTAGGAATTATTCTATGAGTAAAATCGTTGTTGTAGGAGCTAACCACGCTGGTACTGCTTGTATTAACACTATGCTTGATAATTTTGGAAATGAAAATGAAATTGTAGTTTTTGACCAAAACTCAAACATTTCATTCCTTGGATGTGGGATGGCGCTTTGGATCGGTGAGCAAATCGATGGTCCTGAAGGTCTTTTCTATTCTGACAAAGAAAAATTGGAAGCAAAAGGTGCAAAAGTCTACATGAACTCTCCTGTTCTTTCAATTGACTATGACAACAAAGTGGTAACAGCGGAAGTTGATGGGAAAGAACACAAAGAATCATACGAAAAATTGATCTTTGCGACTGGATCAACACCAATCATTCCTCCAATTAAAGGAGTTGAAATCGTTCCTGGTAACCGCGAATTCAAAGCAACTCTTGAAAATCTTCAATTCGTTAAATTGTACCAAAACGCTGAAGAAGTGATCGAAAAATTGAAAGACAACAGCAAACATTTGAACCGTATCGCAGTAGTTGGTGGTGGTTACATCGGTGTTGAACTTGCTGAAGCTTTCGAACGTCTTGGTAAAGATGTTGTCTTGGTGGATATCGTGGACACTGTTTTGAATGGTTACTACGACAAAGACTTCACAGACATCATGGCGAAAAACTTGGAAGACCACAACATCCGTTTGGCACTTGGACAAACTGTTCAAGCGGTTGAAGGAGACGGTAAGGTAGAACGCCTTGTAACCGATAAAGAAACCTTCGATGTAGATATGGTTATCTTGGCTGTTGGTTTCCGTCCTAATACAGCTCTTGCTGATGGTAAGATCGAACTCTTCCGCAATGGTGCTTTCCTTGTTGATAAGAAACAAGAAACGTCACTTCCAGGTGTATACGCAGTTGGTGACTGTGCGACTATCTTCGATAACGCTCGTAACGAAATGAGCTACATCGCTCTTGCGTCTAATGCGGTTCGTTCAGGTATTGTCGGTGCCTACAATGCGACTGGTCATGAATTAGAAGGAATCGGTGTTCAAGGTTCTAACGGTATCTCTATCTACGGCCTTCACATGGTTTCAACTGGTTTGACGCTTGAAAAAGCGAAAGCTGCAGGCTTCAATGCCACTGAAACTGGCTTTAACGACCTTCAAAAACCTGAATTTATCAAACACGATAACTATGAAGTTGGTATCAAGATCGTCTATGATAAAGATACTCGTCAAATCCTAGGAGCTCAAATGGTATCACGTGATAGCGCCATTTCAATGGCTATCCACATGTTCTCACTTGCGATTCAAGAACACGTGACGATTGATAAATTGGCTTTGACGGACTTGTTCTTCTTGCCACACTTCAACAAACCATACAACTACATCACAATGGCAGCTTTAACTGCTGAATAATGAATAAATGAAAAACAAAGCTAGCGGTGCTAGTTTTGTTTTTTTCTGTCTTTACATGTATTCAGAGGCAGTGAAATAAGGTATAATGAATAGGATAAGAGTTTGAAGGAGTTAGGGAATGTCTGCTAAAGAAGAAGCCTTTAAAAATGAATTTCAATTTGCCTCTAGTTCGATTGTGGCCCATATTGTCAGAGGTGTTCTGGTTGGGATCGTTGTGGGCTGCATCGTCTCGAGTTTTCGTTTTTTGATCGAACATATTTTTCATTTTGTTCAAGGCGTTTACAAGGAGATGTCTGGTCAACCATTTTATTTGTTTGCGATGCTGTTGGGGTATGGGGTGATCGTACTGATTGCTGGTCGCCTCATTCGCACTAATCGGGATATCAAAGGATCAGGAATTCCGCAAGTCGAAGCAGAACTTAAGGGGCTCTTGGCGGTGAGTTGGTGGGATACCTTGTGGAAGAAGTATATTTTAGGTGTCTTGGCCATCGGAAGTGGCTTGATGCTTGGTCGTGAAGGTCCTAGTATTCAATTAGGGGCGATGGGTGGAAAAGGAGTGGCCCATCATTTGAAGGTCAGCCCAGTTGAGGAGCGGTCTTTGATTGCAAGTGGGGCTGCCGCTGGTCTTGCCGCTGCCTTTAATGCACCTATAGCGGGGCTTTTATTTGTGGTTGAAGAGGTCTACCATCATTTTTCACGTTTCTTTTGGATTTCGACCTTGGCTGCTAGTTTGACGGCTAATTTTATTTCACTCAATGTCTTTGGTCAAACACCAGTGCTTCATATGCCACAAAATATTCCACCTCTCCATCTGTCTCAGTACTGGATTTATCTTTTTCTTGGAGTCTTTTTAGGGGCAGCGGGTTATGTCTACGAAATAGTGGTTCTCAATATCGGCCGACTCTATCGTTTGCTAGAGAAGATTTTCCATGTTCCTTCTCATTATTCTTCCTTATTTGCCTTTATCTTGATTCTTCCAATCGGCTATTTTCTTCCTCAAATTCTTGGTGGTGGGAACCAATTGGTCTTGGATTTAGCTCGAGTACCGTATCCAGTGCTGACCATCCTTCTCTATTTTGTGATCCGTTTCATCTGGAGTATGTTGAGCTATGGTAGTGGCCTGCCTGGAGGAATTTTCCTGCCCATACTAGCATTAGGATCTCTTTTAGGAGCCATCGTTGGAACCTTCCTTCAAAACATTGGCTTTATCTCTCAAAACCAGCTGCCCCTTTTCATCATTTTAGGAATGAGTGGGTATTTTGGGGCTATTTCAAAAGCGCCATTAACAGCTATGATCTTGGTAACAGAGATGGTCGGTGATATTCGCAGTTTAATGCCCCTAGGAATGGTGACTTTGCTAGCTTATATGATCATGGATCTCTTCCATGGAGCGCCAGTCTATGAAGCCATGCTCGAGCAATTGTTGCCGGATAAGGCGCAAGAAGAAGGAGAGTTGACTTTAATTGAGATCCCTGTATCAGAAAAGATTGCAGGAAAGCAAGTTCATGAACTGCACCTCCCTCAAGATATCTTGATCACCACGCAAATGCGAAGCGGTAAGAGCTATACGGTCAATGGTGCGACTCGCTTGTATCTAGGGGATAGCATCTTTGTGGTGGTTAAAGAATCCGAAATTGGACGGGTTAAGGATATTCTTTTGTAAAAGACAGATTCTCAGAAAAGCTTTTCTATTATTAAATTTTCAGACAATTATTGAAAAATGAGAAAACTTCTGGTAAAATAAGAGCAAGAATGAATGAGGAGAAGCTTTTCATGAAAAAATATAGTCTACTCTTATTGAGTGTTGCTCTTTTAGCAGGGTGTGCGAATTCTACTAGCAAACAGTCGAATCAAAAGACGCAAACCAGCTCAACGGTGCAGTTGTCAAAGGCTGACCAGAAGACCTTGGACAATGCGACAGCTGAATACAAAGACTTTGTTGAAATGCAAATTGACCAATTGCTCAAGGATACAGAAGGATTCCGAGCTACCCTAAAAGACGGTAATTTGGAAGAAGCTAAAAAGCAATATCCCTTGATCCGTATGGCCTATGAACGTTCCGAACCGATTGCTGAAACCTTCGGAGAATCAGATGTCAAGATCGACTACCGTTTGGTGGATTATGTGGATGAAAATAAATCAGAAGATGGCTGGTCAGGTTTCCACCGGATTGAACGTATCCTTTGGGAAAACAATACTACAGATGGAACAGACAAATACGCTGACCAACTAGTGAACGATATCAAGGAGTTGAAAGCTAAAATTGCTACAGTAGAAGTCACACCGGATATCATGTTGACCGGAGCTGTCGATTTGCTCAACGAAGTGGCAACGCAAAAGATTACGGGTGAAGAAGAAGTCTTCTCTCATACAGATCTTTACGACTTCCGTGCCAATATTGAAGGGGCTGAAAAGATCTTCTCTCTCTTTAAACCCTTGATTGAGAAAAAAGATGCTAAACTGGTTAAAACCTTGGAAGCAGAGTTCAAAAATGTCAATGCTTTATTGGACAAACACATGACAGATGATTCAAACTATAAGTCTTACACAGATTTATCCAAGGAAGATACCAAGGAATTGGCAGAAGCTGTGACCAAACTTGGTGAACCATTATCTCAAATGGGTGTGATTTTAGATGGGAAATAAGAAAAATGGCTGACGAAAAATTTTTAGATAAAAAAATGGACCGTCGTGAATTTCTTAAAAAAGCAGGTATTGGAGGGGCTGGTCTAGCGCTGGGTCTCTCTGGTGCATCTGCTTTTTTCGCTAATCAAGACAGTTCCAGCAAGAAAGCTTATGATGGGGATGAAGATATCTCCTTTTATGGTAAGCATCAAGCAGGGATTACGACGCCCATGCAGAAGGCTTGTTACTTGGTGGTGTTAGATCTTCACACGACGGACAAAAAAGAAGTCATCCAGCTCTTTAAAGACTGGACTGATTATAGTAGTAAATTAGTCGAAGGAGAGTTGGTCAAAAAAGATGGTTCCAATGCCCTCTTGCCACCAACGGATACTGGTGAAACAGTAGGACTTAACCCCTATCGCTTGAGCCTGACTTTTGGGGTTTCTGCTTCCTTTCTAAAGAAGCTGGGCTTGGAGTCCAAACGTCCCAAGCTCTTTCGTGATTTGCCCCCATTTCCAAAGGAGCAGTTGCAGGACAAATACACTGGTGGTGATATCGTAATTCAGGCCTGTGCAGATGATGAGCAAGTTGCCTTTCATGCGGTGAGAAATCTGATTCGTAAGGGTCGCAATACCATTACCATGAAGTGGAGCAAATCAGGCTTTGCGGCTATTGGTGACCGAAAAGAAACGCCCCGCAACCTCTTTGGTTTCAAGGATGGAACAGCAAATGTCACGACGGAGAAGGATTTTGACAAGGTCGTCTGGACTGACAGCAAGGATTGGATGAAGGGTGGTTCCTATATGGCTCTTCGCTTAGTGCAAATGCACTTGGAAACTTGGGACCGAACGAATTTGCAGGAGCAGGAAAATACCTTTGGTCGCTACAAGGAGTCCGGTGCTCCCTTTGGTAAAACCAACGAATTTGATGAAGTAGATTTATCTAAACTACCAGTAGATTCACATGTCCGTTTGGCCAAAGAAGTGGATCGACCGATTTTACGGCGGTCTTATTCCTATTCGGATGGCATCAATGAACAGACTGGGCAATTTGATGCTGGCTTGATCTTTATCGCTTTTCAAAAGGATCCGAACAGCTTTGTCAAAATCCAAACCAACTTGGGTGCGGTGGATAAAATGAACGAGTACATCACCCATATCGGAAGTGGACTTTTTGCTTGCTTTGCAGGCGTTGAGAAAGGAGGGTATCTTGGTCAAGCACTCTTTGAATAAACTCTTGATCTTGTTCGGCCTTCTTGCCTTGTTCTGGACTCATCCAGTGGCTGCGGAGTCTTATAGCGATCTCTTTATCAAGATTACAGATGCAACAACAGCTGTACAAAATAAGGACCAGGATAAGGCCAAGGCATTAATCGCTGAGATTCAGGCTGCTTTTGAATCCAAAGACCACCATGATTCCAAGGCAGGGAAAAAAGTTAGCCAAGCCTTAGCTATAAAAGGGGAGGTAACTAAAGACGATCTCACCAAGATCTCATCAGCCTTGCTCGCTTTTGAAAAAGAGCAAAATCCGGTCGATTTAGAGGCGGAAAAAGACAAACTTGTGAGTCGCCTCGCTCCTTACTTTAAGAACCTACAAGAGGCCATTACGGCTAAGGATCTGGATAAAACCCGTCAAACCTATGCAGATCTCAATAACACATGGACGCGAAACGAAGCGGTGGTAAGAGATCACAGCACAGCCTACTATGGCAAAATCGAGACGGCCATTTCGCTCTTACGCAGTAGTATTGAAACAGAGCCTACCGATTTCACCAACATCCAGTCCTCTTATGATGACCTCAAAAATGGGATTGATGCTTTTGTAAAAGGAGAAGCCATTAGCAGTGCCAGTACGGATTTGACGCTGAACGATGGGATCAAGCTTTTGGAGAAGGCGCAAAGCCAATTCCAATCCGGCGACGATAAGTCTGCTGCAGCGACTATGAAGCAGTTCATCACGATCTGGCCAACCATCGAGGGAGATGTTAGCACGACCAATCCAAGTCTCTACACGCGCGTAGAGAGTGAATCCCCGGTTATAATGGTCAAGGGGAAAGAAAAGGCCTATCAAGAGAAATTACAAGCCTTGATCCGAGACTTGTCTGCGATCGATACGACAGCTTCTTACAACGCTTTTGATGCCATGTTGATTCTTCTGCGTGAAGGAGTAGAAGCCCTTCTGATTGTCATGGCGCTTGTGACGACCCTTAAGGCCGCTAAGATGAGGAAAGGTCTCAAATGGGTTTACGGTGGAGCTATCGCTGGTGTTCTTGCCAGTGCAGCAATCGCTCTTGTTTTGCAAGTAGCTTTTCCAGCCGTTACTTCGGGGTCTAACCGGGAAATCATTGAAGGTGGCGTTGGGATTTTCGCTGTGATCATGATGATCCTCATCGGAATTTGGCTCCACAGCAAGTCTTCAGTCAAACAGTGGAATGCCTTTATGGACCGTCAAATGAAGACAGTGACGGCTACAGGAAGCTTTGTCTCTATGTTTGCCCTCAGTTTCTTAGCAGTCTTTCGTGAAGGGGCTGAGACCATTCTCTTTTATGTCGGGATCATTCCGCGGATTACAACCGCGAATTTCTTACTGGGAATCGGGCTTGCCATAGCCGTTCTCATCTTCATTGCAGTGGCTATGACCAAGGCTAGTCAAGCTATCAAACCTCATCGAATCTTTTTCATTCTGACGTGGTTGATTTACGCCTTGGCCTTCAAGATGCTCGGTGTCAGCATTCACGCCCTGCAGTTGACCAATATCCTCCCTAGCCATTTGGTCAATGGACTTCCAACCATCGATTGGGCGGGCATCTATCCAAGCTGGGAAGTTCTTCTTCCTCAATGTATCTTTGTAGCCTTGATCGCACTCGTTACGGTGAGACAACATGGCAAAGAGTAGAGCAGATGAAATGACCATTGTTGAGCATTTGGTTGAATTTCGAAAACGATTGATCGCAGTGGTCTTGTGTTATATTATCGTCTTCATCCTAGCCTTTGTATTTGGTGGAGAACTCTATCAAGCCTTGACGGCTAGCCTCCATCAAAAACTGCTGGTACTGGGACCGAATGATATCCTCTGGATCTATGTATCGCTGGCAAATCTCACAGCTTTTAGCCTGACCTTGCCCTTTATTGTCTACCAGATTTGGCAATTTGTAAGACCGGCTTTGAAGGAGAAGGAGGCGCGTGCAGTCTTTGCCTACATCCCAGCTAGCTTTATCTGCTTTGTGCTGGGACTTGCATTTGGTTATTTCTTTGTCAGCCCAGCTATTTTAGAGGTCCTGATGCGCTTGGGAGAAGGGCTGTTTGATACCCAATTGACGGCACAAAATTATCTAACCTTCTTATGGCACACCACCTTGCCTTTAGGGGTCTTGTTTGAGTTACCAGTTTTGGTCGCTTTTCTGACCTCGATCGGGCTCTTGACACCACAGTTTTTAATAACCTACCGACGTTACGCTTACTTTGTCCTGCTGGTCTTAGCCGTCGTGCTAACCCCTGCAGACTTTATCAGTGACTTGGCCATGACACTCCCTTTGATCCTCTTATTTGAAGTCAGTGTCGCCTTCAGTAAAGTCATCTATTCAAGAAAAAGGAGAAACTAATGGGAATTTTACGTGATATTGGAGCACCAGGTTTGATCATCATCATCCTGGGCGCCCTCTTGATTTTTGGACCAAAACGCCTGCCTGAGTTGGGCCAGTCCATCGGCAAAATGTTTGCTGAATTTAAGACAGCTGTCAATAAAGGCAGTGAAGAAGCAGATCAAGACGCCAAAGAAGCTAAAGAAGAAAAAGAATAATCAGACAATTTTCAAAATTCTATTGAGTTCGATTGCATAAAAAGGTATAATAAGACAAGTACTTGCAATCGACGAAGGAGGAAACCATGATTATTACGATTTTGTCACTCATTTTCTATTTTAGCTATATCGGATTCTTATGCTGGTTGGTCGTAAAAATTGTCGAAAAATTGTTCAATTTCTTGTTGAACCGTTAATAAAGAAATAATCCATTTCACCCTGTGTGAGTGGATTTTTTGTATCCAATTCAGTTAGAAAGATTAAAACAAAGAGGTTTTAACGGTCTCAGATTGAAGATAAAGTCATATAAAAACTTTCCTTAAGTGAGTACGGACGTCAGCGAACTTCTTAGAAGTTCCATGACTAAATCAAGATACAAAGGACGTCAGCGGACAAAGTCAAAATAGGAATTTAGAAAGCAAGTGAAACAACACAACAAAACCATCGTTTTACTGACTGTTTTGTTTATTGCTATGCTTTCCATTTCAATGTTTTTATATCTTTCAACTCCTAGTATTTTTTGTTACTAGTGATGGACTATATCGTTTGTTTTTCTTATCTATTTTATAAGAAAGTTAAGCTTAATAGAAATACAGTAATTACAAGATTCTAATATTTTCTGTTATAGCTTTATTTGGCATGGGTATAAATTGATATAACTTTTATTATCTATGGTATAATGAGATAAATTTGGAGTTGTAGAGGTGAGCATTTGGAAGGACATAGACCTGATTTTAGAGATATTAAATCATTTGAAGAATTTAACAGATACTACTGGTATCGAGAAGAGCTTTCACAAATTTGTAAGTACCTTGGATTAGAATACAGATGTACAAAAAAAGAATTAAATCATATTATAGAACAATATTTTAAGGGAAATAGAGTAGAAAAATTTTTGAGGAAAAGAAACAAAAATCAAACCGAAATAATAACCCTAAATACATCATTACTTGAATGTGGGTTTTCCTTTAATCAGAAATTTCGTGATTATTTTTCAGCTGTAACAGGTGTTAATCCGTTTAAATTTAATGCTGATATGGCAACAGCTTGGCGAAAAGTAAAACGGGACAACAACATAAATTTTACAATCCAAGATATGATTAAAATATACTATGGAGAGTCAGACTACGCCAAGTATGATAATTCAGCTTGCCAATGGAATCAATTTCTAAAAGACTTTTGTGCGGATGAATTTAGCAATCATTACTCCAACAAGTTAAAAGTTGCGGCTATCCTTTGGAAAGAAGTTAGAGATTCAAAAAATAAAAAAATTTATTCACGGGGACTTCTAAAAGAATATAGCTACAAAATAGAGGAGTACTGTAAGTAAACAATTTCAAGTTTGTCGAACGGAATATAAAGTAATAAAGACGTTAGAAATAAAAAATCTATCGTCTTTTTCATGCCTATTTTCAATTTATATTGCTATCAATAAATAGGGAAAACTCGCAAGAGTTGCTAACTAGTATTTCAAACGCCTCTCACTAATATATACACGACAAAATGCTAATCTTCCTATATCCTATTTTTCGCAACTCTAGTATATCAGATGAACATGTCTTTTGTGTTGCACTTCATTTTTCAACAGGGCAAATAAAAAGATAGTTGAAAACTATAGAATATTGAAATTACGCTATTTTTAGTCCAACTGAAACTCATACTTTCCAAACCAGACTTAAAAAAAGCTCGTAAAGCATCACAATTTAGTAAAGGTTAATTCGTTACTGGAATTACTTACAAGATCTTAGCACTCTGTTTCTGCAGAGTGCTTTTTTGTTTTATAGAATATAAGAAAATAGAATACGGATATGGTATAATGGAGTAACAAGTATTTCATTAGAGGAAGTGGCCAGATGAAAATTATAGTTGATCGAGATTCAGTTTGTGCCGGAGATGATATTTACAACCATGAGATGACATTCGAGGTGCCAGAAAGCCTCACTGTTGCTGAATTCTTTAACTTCGTGCAGAACCATGGCTTCTTAGCTGCCATTCAAGGAAATGATGTAGCGTGGGGGCTTCAAAATAGCACGGGTAAAATCGGAGAGTATTTTACAAAAACAGGAGAAGTCACGCATTCAGAAATTAACATTAAAGATAAAATTGATGAAGCTGGTGGCAAACCTAATTTCTATGTACGCTATTATAGTAACCCGGAATGGGCAAGAGAAAACAGTAGTAGAGGATAAGCTTGAAGAAGAAAGAGTTTTTAGTCCGAATGAATTTGAAAAACAAATTGCTTAGTTAATAGCACTCCTTCTACGAGATTATAAAATTCATTTTACAATCTCGTAGAAGGGGTCCAGCAACCTGAGGGCGCTATCCTTCAAATTTTTCTCCCAAAATGTGTCCAAAATATTGACAGAATTCCAAGAAGACCTTCAACCTCTGTTAGAGGATTATTTGAGAGCTAATTCAGAATACTGGAAAGAATACCAAGATCAGTTCAGAGAGCTATTTGACAAGGATTTTTATCAAAAACAACGAGAAGAAATAATGTCTACAGGCTATGTGGTTGATAGTCTGAAAGCTAGTCTCTGGTGTCTAGGGACAACAGAGACTTTTGAAGGAGCTGCTTTAAAAGCGGTCAATCTCGGAAATGACACCGATACGATTGGTGGCATCACAGGAAGCTTTGCTGGAGCTCTCTATAAACTGGAAGGTATTCCAGATAAATGGGGACAACAATTGGTGAATAGAGAATTGATCGATGAAAAATGTCAAAAATTGATAGAGTGCCTAGGTCAGTTAGATCTATTTATGAATGTGGAATACTTGCTTTTCTCTGCTAGATGATCTAGCAGAGAAAAATTTTTATTAGATATGACATCAGTCAGCTAAACCCTTTTAGCTGTCTTTTTTTGCTAGCGACTCGGTCACTAACTTGCTTGTCAAAGTATAATTCGGTATCATAGATATATAATGCTTGGTAAGTAGCCCTATTGTCAGTTCGGAACAAGTAGATAGGAGAAGAGGAGAAAAACTAGTGGATAAAGACCAATTGATAGAGAAACCAGAAATAAATATTGTTGGGGTTATTGCAAATCATCAGTTTAACTGGTATATTTGTTCAAACGATATGTGGACAATGGATATCGATAAATATATTCAGGCATACCAGGAAGCAGGTCTGAATGTTGATTTCTCCTATTTACCTGAGATTCAACAGAATCTTCATGTGATTACAAAAAGCAATCTTGAGAGCTACTTAGAAATGTATAAAGATGATTGGCTGAAGGTGACGGTTGAAGAATTGATCGAAATGATCAAACGCTCAATAGATTGTGAGGACTTACATTCAGAGATTATTTTTGAAGGAAAAGGTTTACTCCCGGATCTTTTAATCGATTTTGATAAAGAGGAGTTTTATTCAAACCATCTGGGGATGAAAAACTACGAAAGATATGTTCCGATCGGATGGAAGATTTTTTCAGGGAAATTCGATCATTTGATCCCAAAAGAGGAGCAATATTGGATTGAAAAGACTGGCGCTAACCAATGAAGGAATTAATTATAAAATAAAAAGGAAGAGACAAAACACATGCAGTTTTATTTTATTGGTGGCTTAGGTGGGAATGGCTACCATTTGGCGCCACTAATTGATGAGCTCGGCTTTCCTGTAACCTTTCTAGATCCTTACAGGGAAATGATTCAGACAGAAAAAGATCTTTGTGCTTGGTTTCAAGATCAGATTGGACAAGATGAAGAGATCTGTTTATTGGGGCATTCCTTGGGTGGAGATTTGGCTCGTTATCTAGCTGCTGAGTTCCCTCAGATTCGGGCTCTGATTCTCTTGGATGGGGGCTACCTGGATATGGAAAAGATTCTGCCTCTGGAGGAAGAACTAGAGGGTACATCGTCCTTCATGCAGCAACAAGTCTTTGCGACTGTAGAAGAAGCTGTGTCAGCAGAGCTCGGTGATGAAGTAGTTCCAAGCCCTATGACGCGTAAAGCTGTAGAGGCTAGCTATCGCTGGAATCCAGCGAGTGAACGGTATGAATTAAATCTGGATTTAGAAAAGGTCTTTGCCTTATTGCGCTTGCGACGTAGCATCAAGGCTGACCAGATTACTGTTGTGGACCTGCCTGCCCTTTTTATTGGACCTCGGTACCAAGAAGAACCGGAATGGAGAAAAGACGCTCTGAAGCAGCTAGATCCCCAGATCAAGCAAGTTTTGCTAGATGCTTTGGGGCACGAACTGTATACAGAGGCGCCAGAAATTGTAGCTAGAGAAGTCAACAATTGGCTCCAAAATGTTCATAAATAAAACCTGTTTTCTTTTTTGAAACAGGTTTTTATCTTGTAATTTCCGAACGTTATTTCCTATAAAATCATTCCCGTTGCATTAGGTCCGTATCTTTGGTATAATCTATCAAGGAAACGTCAAGAGACGTAGCGATGCACTTGCGCATAGGTAGGTCAGTTTTTAGAAAAGAGATTTTTCAATCTATGTTAAATGAATTTCCTATTTTTGACTATGAAGATATTCAGTTGATCCCCAACAAATGTATCATCAATAGTCGATCTGAAGCAGATACAACTGTTCAATTTGGAAAACATACCTTCAAACTACCAGTTGTTCCAGCTAATATGCAGACGATCTTGGATGAGAATGTAGCAGAGCAGTTGGCGCGTGGTGGATACTTCTACATCATGCACCGCTTTGATGAAGCAGGTCGGATTCCTTTTGTCAAACGCATGCATGATCAAGGTTTAATCGCATCCATTTCGGTTGGTGTTAAGGAATACGAATACGACTTTGTGAGTCAACTGAAGGCAGATGCACCTGAGTACATTACCATTGATATCGCACATGGTCATGCGGATAGTGTCATTCGGATGATTCAACACATCAAGAAAGAACTGCCAGATACCTTTGTCATTGCTGGAAATGTTGGAACACCTGAGGCTGTTCGTGAATTAGAAAATGCGGGAGCTGATGCGACTAAGGTCGGGATTGGTCCTGGTAAGGTTTGTATCACCAAAGTGAAGACTGGATTTGGTACAGGTGGTTGGCAATTGGCTGCCCTTCGCTGGTGCTCAAAAGCAGCGCGAAAACCAATTATTGCGGACGGTGGGATTCGGACCCATGGCGATATTGCCAAATCGATTCGTTTCGGGGCGTCTATGGTCATGATCGGTTCTCTCTTTGCAGGTCATATCGAAAGTCCTGGTAAAACAGTCGAAATCGATGGAGAGTCTTTTAAAGAGTACTATGGATCTGCTTCAGAGTACCAAAAAGGCGCTTATAAGAACGTCGAAGGCAAGAAGATTTTATTGCCTGCCAAGGGTCATTTGCAAGACACCTTGACAGAAATGGAACAAGATTTGCAAAGTTCGATCTCGTATGCTGGAGGCCGGAGATTAGCAGATTTGAAACATGTTGACTATGTGATCGTTAAGAATTCCATCTGGAATGGCGATGCACACTAATTGAATTACTTATTTATTTCACGAATGGGCGTGATGTTTCTACAAGGTGCCGGAACACCTAACAATAAGTAAGTCGAGATAAATCCTTTTGTTAGAGGATATTCAAGGCTTGCTTTGCAGGCCTTTTTGTGTTTTGTGGATAAGTAACGGATTTTATAGAAAGTAGGAGGAAGTATGAAATTACTTGAAGAACGCATCTTAAAAGATGGTAACGTTTTAGGTGAGAATATCCTCAAGGTGGACTCCTTTTTGACCCACCAAGTGGATTTCAAACTCATGAAAGAAATTGGCCAGACCTTTGCGGACCGGTTCAAAGATGCGGGTATTACCAAAGTCGTCACCATTGAAGCGTCTGGGATCGCGCCAGCCCTTTATGTAGCGGAAGCACTTGATATCCCTATGATTTTTGCGAAGAAAGCGAAAAACATCACCATGAATGAGGGGATATTGACCGCTGAGGTTTATTCCTTTACCAAGCAAGTCACTAGTACGGTGTCAATTGCTGGTAAATTCTTGGATCCATCGGATAAGGTTTTGATCATTGATGATTTCCTTGCAAATGGCCAAGCAGCTAAGGGCTTGATTCAGATCATCAAACAAGCTGGTGCTCAAGTGGAAGCCGTTGGGATCGTCATTGAAAAATCCTTCCAAGATGGACGGGGATTATTAGAAGAGTTGGGATATCCAGTTGTATCCCTCGCGCGTTTGGACCGTTTTGAAAATGGTCAGGTTGTATTTAAGGAGGCAGACATCTAATGCAAAAACAAGAAAGCCATTCACAGGCCGCTGTTCTAGGCTTGCAACATTTATTAGCCATGTATTCGGGATCAATTTTGGTGCCGATCATGATCGCGGGAGCTTTGGGCTACAATGCTCATCAGCTAACCTACCTCATCTCTACAGATATCTTCATGTGTGGGGTAGCGACCTTCCTGCAAGTCCAGCTCAATAAATACTTTGGGATCGGTCTTCCGGTAGTCCTTGGGGTTGCCTTCCAGTCTGTGGCACCTCTCAGCATGATCGGGGCTAGCCATGGTAGTGGGGCCATGTTTGGCGCCTTGATTGTTTCAGGGATTTACGTTGTTCTGGTCTCAGGATTCTTCTCGAAAATCGCCAACCTCTTCCCATCCATTGTGACGGGATCTGTCATTACGACCATTGGTTTGACCTTGATTCCGGTAGCGATTGGGAACATGGGGAATAACGCAGCCAAACCAACGGTGCAAAGTCTGATTTTAGCCGTGATCACCATTCTCATCATTCTGGTGGTCAATATCTATACGACTGGCTTTATCAAGTCTATCTCTATCTTGATTGGATTGATTGTAGGAACTGCTATTGCGGCTTCTATGGGCTTGGTGGATTTCACACCTGTGGCTCAAGCACCAGTCGTTCACGTTCCAACACCTTTCTTCTTTGGAGCTCCTAAGTTTGAAATCACCTCAATCGTCATGATGTGTATCATCGCGACAGTTTCTATGGTTGAATCAACAGGTGTCTATCTTGCACTTTCTGATATTACCAAAGATCCAATTAATAGCACGCGCCTTCGCAATGGTTACCGTGCTGAAGGGTTGGCTGTTCTCCTCGGTGGTATCTTCAACACCTTCCCTTACACCGGATTCTCACAAAACGTTGGCTTGGTGAAATTGTCTGGTATCAAGACTCGTCTTCCAATCTACTATGCGGCTGGTTTCCTTGTTCTTCTTGGTCTCCTTCCTAAGTTTGGAGCTTTAGCACAAATCATTCCAAGTCCAGTTCTTGGGGGAGCGATGCTAGTGATGTTTGGTT
>CAJZGQ010000012.1 GCA_916048115.1 uncultured Streptococcus sp.
CGCATGACTGTTAATCATGATGTCGTAGGTTCGAGTCCTACTGGCGGAGTATAGGAATTAGACCAGTGACCTGGTCTTTTTTATTTTTATTTTTTTCAAAACCTAGTCTGAAACTTTTAAGTTTTCTTGATAGCAAGCTCGTTTGTGGTAAGATGAGTATGGGTCATTTATGTAAGTTACTTTCAGACAAATGTTGTGTTTATCTGTTCCTAATATCAATGGCTTTTTCTGTCTAGCTTAATTTTACAAATTGGGAAGTATAAAAGCTCCGTTATAAGAACGGAGCTTTTATACTTTTAGTTATTTGGGAAAAATGCATTATATAGGGCTTTAATGGCTTTTTCTTCTTGATCTTTATTAACAACAAACATAATAGAAACCTCACTAGAACCTTGCGAGATCATTTGAATATTAATTTCATTTTCTGATAGTGCCTTAGCTGCAGTTGCAGTAACCCCTACTTGGCTCTTCATTTTTTCACCAACAATCATAATGATTGAAAGATCATGTTCAATTTCGGCTGTGTCAACTTCGAGCTTTTGTGTTAATTGTTTCAGAATTTCTTGTTCTTTGATCGGAGTCAGTTCACGTGAACGCAAAATGATAGACAAGTCATCGATTCCAGTTGGCATATGTTCCCAACTAATATTGAGATCTTCTAAAATTTGAAGGACTTTTCGACCAAAACCGACTTCGCGGTTCATGAGGTATTTGGTAGTGTTGATACTAACGAATCCTGAATCACCTGCAATCCCTACAACAGTCACATGATCATTTGAATGTTCCAAAACAATTCGGGTTCCTGGATGGTCTGGATTATTTGTATTTTTAATGACTAATGGAATTTTACCTCTGTATGCTGGAACGAGTGCTTCATCATGTAAGACTGAAAAACCTGCATAGGCTAATTCACGCATTTCCTTGTAAGTTAATTCAGGAATTGAATGTGGGTGTTTAATAATACCTGGATGTGCTGCAAAGATACCATTTACATCTGTAAAGTTTTCGTATAAGTCTGCTTTTACGCCAGCTGCAATGATAGATCCTGTAATGTCAGATCCACCACGAGAAAATGTACAAATGTCCCCATCTTGGGTAACACCAAAAAAACCTGGAATGACAATTACTTCACTTGCATCTTTTAGTTCTTCAATTTTATCGTAACTAGAAGGTAAAATACGAGCGTTGGAAGGTTCTGCGGTGACTGTGATTCCTGCTTCTTTTGGATGGATATATTTTGCTTCTAATCCATTTTGATTGAAATAGGCAGCTATGAGTTTAGCGTTGTTATTTTCACCGGCTGCCAAAAATGCATCGTATGTAAATGGATTTCCTTTTTTAGGCAAATTTGTCAGATCATAGATATCTTCAGCAATTTCCTGAATGATAGAATCTTTGAGACCCAATTCTTCTGTAATGGCACGATAACGCTCAATAATCCACTGTTGTGTTTGCGTAACATCTTTATCTGAAGTGAATTCTTTATAATAACGGATCAGTGCATCTGTTACTTTTGTATCTTCAGCATTTCGCTTACCAGGAGCTGATACTACTACAAATCTTCTTTCTGGATCATCTTTGATGATATTAAGTACTTTTTTTAATTGTGGAGCTGATGCTAGAGAACTTCCACCGAATTTAGTTACTTTCATATTTTCTCCTTAATAGTTTCATTAGTACATTATACCAAAGTTCAGTTGTTGATACAATGTATTTATAAATAGGGCATAGAATAGTTGGATCTTATGAGGCTAGAAATTGTCATAATTCAAATTTTACAATTTTGTTACATCTTATAGATATATTTTACTATTCTTATTTTTTATGGTATGATATGTTATAATTAAAAAGTTTTAATATCAAAATATTTTATATTTAAACAAAAGGAGTCTGTGATGTTTGAAACAATTTTGTATTCTGTCGAAAACGATCTCGCGTCAATTTCTTTAAATCGTCCTGAAGTTTCCAATGGTTTTAACATTCCAATGTGTCAGGAAATTTTAGCTGCCTTGGAAGATGCGGAAAAAAATGAGGAAGTAAAATTCATTATTCTATCAGCAGAAGGGAAAATCTTTTCAGTTGGTGGAGATTTGAGTGAAATGAAACGCGCAGTCGATGCAGATGACATCGAGTCTCTTGTTTTAATTGCTGAATTAGTTAATACTATTTCTAAGAAGATTAAACAATTACCTAAGCCGGTTATTATGGTAGCTGATGGAGCGGTTGCAGGAGCGGCGGCAAACATAGCAGTAGCTGTTGATTTTTGTATTATTAGTGATCGTACTAAATTTATTCAAGCCTTTGTTGGGGTTGGTTTAGCACCAGATGCGGGTGGATTATTCTTATTAGGAAAAGCTATTGGTATGTCTCGGGCTACTCATTTAGTAATGACGGGTGAAGCTTTAACCGCAGAAAAAGCATTGGAATATGGCCTAGCTTACCGCGTTTGTGAATCTGAAAAACTTGAGAAAACGGTTGATCAATTGCTTAAAAAATTAAGAAGAGGATCTTCAAATTCTTATGCTGCCATGAAAGAAATGGTTTGGGAAGCCTTCTTGAAAGAATGGGACCACTATGCGAATCTTGAATTAAATTTGCAAAAGAAACTAGCATTTACAGAAGATTTTAAAGAGGGGGTTATTGCCTACTCTGAAAAACGTCGGCCACAATTTAAAGGAAAATAAATTTGTATTTTTTCTATGTTTTGTGAAAAAAACTTGCAAATTATTTTCATTTTTGATAAAATTTGACTATCAAAGTAAAATTAGGAGGTGGAGTTTTGAATTACCAATTAGTTAATGACTATTTAACATCCATCTTTAATAATGTTTTGGTTATCGAGGAGACGAGCCTAAGAGCAAGTCGATTTAAAGATGTTTCTATTAAAGAAATGCATACGATCGACGTGATTGGTTCGACACCAAATGCAACCCCGAGTGATATTTCACGGGAGTTGATGGTGACTTTGGGGACTGTCACGACAAGTTTGAATAATCTTGAGCGCAAAGGGTATATCGAAAGAAGAAGATCTGAAGTTGATCGCCGGGTTGTACACTTGAGTTTAACAAAGAATGGTCGTCTACTTTATCGACTTCATCAGCAATTCCATAAACGGATGGTCAACCAAATTATTGGAGATATGAGCCCCGAAGAGAAGAAAGTGATGCAAAAAGGATTGCAAAATCTGTATCGTTTCTTGGAGGAAATTAAATAATGGTCTTTGCTAAAATTAGTCAAGTTGCTCATTATGTACCTGACCAAGTCGTATCGAATGATGATTTAGCTGAGATTATGGATACAAGTGATGAATGGATCAGTAGTCGGACAGGCATTCTTCGTCGTCACATTTCAAGAGATGAGACGACCAGTGATCTTGCAACAGTTGTCGCACAAAGATTATTAGCAAAAGCAAACTTAGAGGCTGAAGAAATTGATTTTATCGTTGTCGCTACAATTACTCCAGATAGCTTAATGCCATCGACCGCAGCCCGGGTACAAGCTAATATTGGAGCTTCTCGAGCCTTTGCTTTTGACCTGACTGCAGCATGTAGCGGATTTGTATTTGCATTAGCCACTGCTGAAAAATACATTTTTTCAGGGATGTACCGGCGAGGAATTGTGATCGGTAGTGAGACGCTTTCAAAAGTATTAGACTGGTCAGATCGCTCTACTTCAGTACTTTTTGGAGATGGAGCTGGCGGTGTCTTGCTTGAAGCGAGCGATCAAAAATCTTTTTTAGCTGAAAGTCTTTTTACGGATGGTAGCCGAGGTTCTAGTCTTGAATCTTGCTATTTGGGTCTGTCTTCTCCTTATTCAGAGGAAGTTACCGATCGAAGATATCTGACGATGGATGGACGGGCAGTTTTTGATTTTGCAATTCGTGATGTCACGAAAAGCATTCAAAAGATTATAGCAGACGCTTCTATGGAAGCAGAAGAGATTGACTATTTTCTTTTACATCAGGCGAATGACCGAATGTTAGATAAGATGTCAAAAAAACTGGGTGTCTCTAGAGAGAAGATCCCAGCAAATATGATGGAATATGGGAACACTAGTGCTGCTAGTATCCCCATTCTATTATCGGAGTGTGTCGAGAATCATCGAATCAAGATGGATGGAAGTCAAAAAATTCTTCTTACAGGATTCGGTGGAGGTTTGACATGGGGCACACTTCTTGTTACAATCTAGTTAAACATGTGGAAACACATTTTAAAAATTTATATATTATTTTTTAAGGAGGCCTGTCATGGCAGTATTTGAAAAAGTACAAGAAATTATCGTTGAAGAACTTGGTAAAGAACCATCAGAAGTAACTCTTGAATCTACATTCGAAGATTTAGAAGCTGATTCATTGGATTTGTTCCAAGTGATCTCTGAAATCGAAGATGCTTTTGATATTCAAATCGAAACTGAAGAAGGATTATCTACAGTTGGTGATCTTGTCGCTTACGTAGAAGAAAAAACAAAATAATGATAGATGAGAGTATCGAAAGATATTCTCTCTTGTTTAGGTAATAGTTTGAGGCTCAAAGAAACAATCTTTCGAACTCAAACTATTACTTAAGCGAAAAAAGAGGTAGGTATAATGCAAACACGAATTACTGAACTATTGAATATTAAATATCCAATCTTCCAAGGTGGGATGGCATGGGTTGCTGATGGTGATTTGGCTGGAGCAGTATCAAATGCTGGAGGTCTTGGAATCATTGGTGGTGGGAACGCTCCAAAAGAAGTTGTAAAGGCTAACATCGATAAGGTGAAGTCTATTACAGATAAACCTTTTGGTGTAAATATCATGCTTTTGTCCCCATTTGCAGATGACATTGTTGACCTGGTGATTGAAGAAGGTGTAAAGGTTGTTACAACTGGTGCTGGAAATCCAGGGAAATACATGGATCGTTTCCATGAAGCAGGGATCACTGTAATTCCAGTGGTTCCGTCTGTCGCACTTGCAAAACGGATGGAAAAATTGGGCGCTGATGCAGTGATTGCAGAAGGAATGGAAGCTGGAGGTCACATTGGTAAATTGACGACTATGACCTTGGTTCGCCAAGTGGTTGAAGCTATTTCTATTCCAGTAATTGGTGCTGGAGGAGTCGCTGATGGTGCCGGTGCTGCAGCTGTCTTTATGTTAGGTGCCGAAGCTGTTCAGGTGGGAACTCGTTTCGTGGTTGCAAAAGAATCTAATGCTCACCAAAACTTTAAGAATAAAATCTTGAAAGCAAAAGATATCGATACTGTAGTTTCAGCATCTGTTGTTGGACACCCTGTTCGTGCGATCAAAAATAAATTGGCTTCTGCCTATAACCAAGCTGAAAAAGATTTCTTGGCAGGTAAGAAGACTCAAGAAGAAATTGAAGAATTAGGAGCAGGAGCCCTTCGCAATGCTGTTGTTGATGGAGATGTTGACAATGGTTCTGTAATGGCGGGTCAAATTGCTGGACTTGTAAGCAAGGAAGAAACTTGTGCTGAAATTCTAGAGGATATCTATTATGGGGCAGCTAAAGTGATCCAAAGAGAAGCTGCTCGTTGGGCAGATGTAAAAGTCTAGTAACATCGAAAGGATTAGGATAGTGACAAAACGTGCGTTCTTATTTGCTGGTCAAGGGGCTCAGAAATTGGGCATGGCGAGCGATTTGTATGCGACTTATCCCGTTGTCAAAGAGACATTTGATACGGCTAGTCGTATTCTAGGTTATGATTTGCGTGAATTGATTGATTCTAACGAAGAAAAACTTAATCAGACACGCTATACTCAACCAGCTATTTTGACAACGTCAGTAGCCATTTATCGTCTCTTAGTAGAAAATGGTATCACTCCTGATATTGTTGCCGGCCTCTCTTTGGGGGAATATTCTGCCCTGGTTGCGGCTGGAGCTCTTTCGTTTGAAGATGCAGTAGCTTTGGTTGCGAAACGAGGTGAATTCATGGAAACGGCAGCTCCTGCTGGAAGTGGGAAAATGGTTGCTGTTATGAATACAGATCCAAGTTTGATCGAAGAGATTTGTCAACAAGCATCTGAAAAGGGTGTAGTGACACCAGCTAACTACAATACACCAGCACAAATTGTGATTGGTGGTGAGGTTGCAGCTGTGGACTATGCTGTTGAACTATTGAAGGAAGCAGGTGCCAAACGCTTGATCCCTTTGAATGTGTCAGGTCCATTCCACACAGCCTTACTGGAATCTGCTAGTCAAAAATTGGCGGCTGAACTAGAAAAAGTATCATTTAATGATTTTGATCTTCCTTTAGTTGGGAATACAGAAGCTACTATCATGAAGTCAGAAGATGTGAAAGCACTTTTGGCACGTCAAGTAAAAGAACCGGTTCGTTTCTATGATTCAATTGCTACGATTCAAGACTTTGGTGTAGATGAAGTCATCGAGATCGGACCTGGAAAAGTCTTGTCAGGATTCTTGAAGAAAATTGATAAAACTCTTCCAACTCATAACGTCGAAGATCAGGCTAGTCTAGATGCACTTCTGAATGCTTAAAACGAGGTAAAGATGGAACTTAAAAATAAAAATGTTTTTGTAACAGGTTCAACACGCGGAATTGGATTGGCTGTGGCTCATAAATTTGCGAGTCTCGGTGCCAATGTTGTCCTAAATGGACGTTCTGAAATTTCTGAGGACTTGCTTGCACAGTTTGCTGACTATGGTGTGACTGTTGTTGGTATTTCTGGGGATATTTCTAATGGCGAAGATGCGCAACGTATGGTGGCCGAAGCAATTGAAAAGCTTGGAAGTGTTGATGTTTTGGTCAATAACGCTGGCATCACAAACGACAAGTTGATGTTGAAAATGACTGAAGAAGATTTTGAACGGGTCTTGAAAATCAACTTGACAGGTGCCTTTAATATGACTCAAGCTGTCTTAAAACCGATGTCTAAAGCTCGTCAAGGGGCCATTATCAACATGTCCTCTGTTGTTGGTCTAATGGGGAATATCGGTCAAGCTAACTATGCGGCTTCAAAAGCTGGTTTGATTGGTTTCACTAAATCAGTAGCGCGTGAAGTTGCGGCTCGTGGCGTTCGTGTGAATGCCATTGCACCTGGTTTCATTGAATCAGATATGACTGATGCTATTCCAGAGAAAATGAAAGATGCCATGCTAGCTCAAGTGCCAATGAAACGAATTGGTCAAGCTGAAGAAGTGGCAGAAGTTGCGGCTTTCTTAGCAGGTCAAGAATATTTAACTGGTCAAACAATTGCCATTGATGGCGGCATGACTATGCAATAATGAATGCTTACTGATCGAAAATCACTTACTTAAATATCCATCCGACAAAAGGAGAATATATATGTCTACAAATCGTGTTGTTGTTACAGGTTACGGTGTAACCTCACCAATCGGAAATACACCAGAGGAGTTCTGGAATAGCCTTCATGAAGGAAAAATTGGAATCAAGCCCATTACGAAATTTGATGCTTCTGAAATTCCAGTCTTTAATGCTGGTGAAATTCAAGATTTCCCATTCGATAAATATTTTGTGAAAAAAGATCAAAATCGTATGGATACTTACTCATTGTATGCAATCTATGCTGCGATGGAAGCTATTGAAAATTCAGGCTTGAATATGGAAGAAGAAGACCGTGATCGAGTAGGCGTGATTGTATCATCTGGTATCGGTGGTTTGCAAGAATTGGAAGATCAAATTATCCGGATGCATGAACGTGGGATGAAGAGAATCCAACCAATGTTTATTCCAAAAGCTCTTTCAAACATGGGTGCTGGAAACATCGCACTTAAGATTGGGGCTCAAGGGGTATGTAAATCCGTAACAACAGCTTGTGCTTCTGCTAATGATGCCATTGGTGAAGCTTTCCGTGAAATTAAATTTGGTATGCATGATGTTGTTTTGGCAGGTGGTGCTGAAGCTTCGATTACTAAGATTGGTATCGGTGGTTTTAATGCCCTTACGGCCCTTTCAACAACGGAAGATCCAGAACGTTCATCTATCCCATTTGACAAAGACCGTAATGGTTTTGTGATGGGTGAAGGTGCAGGGGTTCTTGTCATCGAAAGCTTGGAACATGCCCAAAAACGTGGTGCTAATATTTTAGCTGAAATTGTTGGTTACGGTTCGAACTGTGATGCCTACCATATGACAACACCGACACCAGATGGTTCAGGTGCTGCTAAAGCGATTAAATTAGCGATCAATGAAGCGGGTATCAAGCCTGAAGATGTCGATTATGTCAATGCGCATGGTACATCTACACCTGCTAATGAGAAAGGTGAAAGCGGAGCTATTGTTTCTGTACTTGGTAAAGAAGTTCCTGTATCATCTACTAAATCATTTACAGGACACTTGTTAGGTGCTGCTGGTGCGGTTGAAGCGATTGCTACCATCGAAGCGATTCGTCACAGCTTTGTACCAAAAACTGCTGGTACTAAAGAATTGTCTGACTATATCGAAGCAAACGTTGTTTATGGTGAAGGTCAAGAAGCGGATATTCAGTACGCTATCTCAAATACCTTTGGTTTTGGAGGACACAATGCTGTTCTGGCCTTTAAACGTTGGGAGGGTTAATTCATGAATATTTCTGAAATCAAAGATTTGTTGGCTCAATTTGATGCGTCAACTTTGCGTGAATTCTCATATAAAAATAATGGCGAAGAATTGAATTTGAGTAAAAACCAAACGAGTTCAGTTGCGGCTACACCGGTTGCTCCTGCAGTTGAAGTGGTAGCAGCTCCTCAAACTCCTGTAGTAGCCCCTGTTGTTGAAGCATCAGCAACTCCAGCTGTAGCGGCTGAACCAGTTGCTGCTCCAGCTCAGGCTGCAGAAGGTGATGTGGTTGAAAGTCCATTGGTTGGGGTGGCTTACTTGTCGCCAGCACCGGATAAACCAGCCTTTGTATCTGTAGGAGACAAAGTTACTAAGGGTCAAACACTCTTGATTATCGAAGCCATGAAAGTGATGAATGAAGTCCCAGCACCAAAAGATGGGGTAGTCACTGAAATTTTGGTAACGAATGAAGAAATGGTTGAATTTGGAAAAGGATTGGTTCGAATCAAATGACAATTGATATTAATGCTATTCGTGAGGCTTTGCCGCATCGTTACCCAATGCTTTTGGTGGATCGCGTTATAGAAACAAGCGAAGATACGATTGTTGCCATTAAAAACGTGACAATTAATGAACCATTTTTTAATGGACATTTTCCACAATATCCTGTTATGCCAGGTGTTCTCATCATGGAAGCTTTGGCACAAACAGCAGGTGTATTAGAGTTGTCAAAACCTGAAAATAAAGGGAAATTAGTCTTTTATGCAGGGATGGACAAGGTGAAGTTTAAAAAACAAGTCGTTCCAGGAGATCAACTGGTGATGACAGCTACTTTTGTCAAACGTCGTGGAACCATTGCTGTTGTTGAAGCGAAAGCAGAGGTAGACGGTAAGCTTGCAGCTTCAGGAACACTTACTTTTGCAATTGGAAATTAAGAAAGGCCTATCTATGTTTCGTAAGATCTTAATCGCCAATCGTGGTGAGATTGCAGTGCGCATTATTCGTGCGGCTCGTGAACTTGGCATCGAGACGGTTGCGGTGTATTCTACTGCTGATAAAGAAGCCTTGCATACCTTACTAGCGGATGAAGCAGTCTGTATTGGCCCTGCTAAATCAACAGAATCTTATTTGAATATGAGTGCTGTCTTGTCTGCAGCTGTCTTAACAGGTGCAGAAGCTATCCACCCTGGTTTTGGATTTTTAAGTGAAAACTCAAAATTTGCAACCATGTGTGAGGAAGTGGGCATTAAATTTATTGGTCCTTCTGCTAAAGTCATGGATTTGATGGGGGATAAGATTAATGCTCGTAAACAGATGATCAAAGCAGGAGTGCCTGTTATTCCTGGATCAGATGGTGAAGTGTATACTGCTGAAGAAGCCCTCGAGATTGCAGAACGTATTGGTTACCCTGTGATGTTGAAAGCATCTGCAGGAGGCGGTGGTAAGGGAATTCGGAAGGTTGAAAAACCAGAAGATTTGGTTGCTGCTTTTGAATCTGCTTCCTCAGAAGCTCAAGCTGCTTTTGGGAATGGTGCCATGTATATGGAGCGGGTGATTTATCCGGCACGCCATATTGAAGTACAGATTTTAGCGGATCAGCATGGACATGTCATTCACTTAGGTGAACGCGATTGCTCTCTTCAACGGAACAATCAAAAAGTTCTAGAAGAATCCCCTTCAATTGCTATCGGAAAAACTCTTCGTAATCAAATTGGTTCTGCTGCTGTTCGGGCTGCTGAATCAGTTGGGTATGAGAATGCTGGAACGATTGAATTCTTGTATGATGAAGGCAAGGGTGAGTTCTACTTTATGGAAATGAATACCCGTGTGCAAGTGGAGCATCCTGTCACAGAATTTGTAACAGGAGTTGATATCGTTAAGGAACAGATTAAAATCGCAGCTGGCCAAGAATTATCCGTTACTCAAGAGGATATTGTCATTAAAGGCCATGCGATTGAATGCCGGATCAATGCGGAAAATCCTTCCTTCAACTTTGCACCAAGCCCAGGTAAGATCACTAATCTCTATCTTCCAAGTGGCGGGGTTGGCTTGCGTGTGGATTCTGCTGTGTATCCTGGTTATACGATTCCGCCATACTATGATAGTATGATTGCCAAGATCATTGTCCATGGTGAAAATCGCTTTGATGCACTGATGAAAATGCAGCGTGCTCTTTATGAGTTGGAAATCGATGGTGTCACAACCAATAGCAGTTTCCAGTTGGATTTGATTTCAGATTCACATGTGATCGCTGGTGATTATGACACTGCATTTTTGATGGAACAATTCCTTCCAAATTATAATAAGGAATGATGAAAAAGCCTGGACTTGTGAGGGAAGTATGAACATCATCTTCACAGTTTCAGGCTTTTATAGTAATGCTGCAGATACTGTAGCATATTATAAGGAGTAAGTAATGGCATTATTTTCTAAAAAAGATAAATATATTCGGATCAATCCGAATAGGTCAGCCTGGAAGGAGCCTCAGCCAAAACCTGAAGTTCCTGATGAACTATTTTCACAATGCCCAGGTTGTAAACATACCATTTACCAAAAGGATTTAGGTAGTGAACGGGTATGCCCAAACTGTGGCTATACCTTCCGTATTTCTGCTAAAGAACGCTTGGCGCTGACAGTGGATCCAGCTAGCTTTGAAGAAATGTTTACAGGAATCGAAACGACAGATCCTTTGAATTTCCCAAATTATAAGAAGAAACTAGCAGCAGTGCGGGAAATGACAGGACTGGATGAAGCTGTCCTGACTGGAACTGCCTTGATTAAAGGTCAAAAAGTTGCGCTTGGGATCATGGATTCCAACTTTATCATGGCTTCAATGGGTTCTGTAGTAGGCGAAAAAATTACTCGTTTATTTGAATTTGCGACAAAAGAAAAATTGCCAGTTGTTCTTTTTACCGCTTCCGGTGGTGCTCGGATGCAAGAAGGAATCGTGAGTTTGATGCAAATGGCAAAAATTTCTGCGGCTGTTCAACGCCATTCCAAAGAAAAATTATTCTATTTGACGGTATTGACAGATCCGACAACTGGTGGGGTGACAGCCTCATTTGCTATGGAAGGTGATATTATCATGGCAGAGAGTCAAGCCTTGGTCGGGTTTGCTGGTCGACGCGTGATCGAATCAACTGTGCGTGAAAAATTGCCTGATGATTTCCAAAAAGCAGAATTTCTACAAGAACATGGATTTGTAGACTTGATCGTGGAGAGAAGTCAAATCCGAGCGACAGTTGGACAATTATTAGCCCTTCATGGAGGTAAACATGAGTAAAATAACACAGATTATTAAAGAGGCACGTGATCAAGGAAGGTTGACTGCGCTTGATTTTGCTCAAGGAATCTTTGATGATTTTATCGAATTACATGGAGATCGAAACTTCCGTGATGATGGTGCAGTGATTGGTGGGATTGGACGCTTAGGTGATCAAACCGTTACAGTCGTCGGGATCCAAAAAGGGAAAAATCTTCAGGATAACCTAAAACGTAATTTTGGGCAACCCCATCCAGAAGGTTATCGAAAAGCTTTACGCCTCATGAAGCAAGCGGAGAAGTTTGGCCGTCCAGTTGTGACCTTTATCAATACAGCGGGTGCTTATCCTGGTGTTGGTGCCGAGGAACGAGGACAAGGTGAAGCTATTGCCCGCAACCTCATGGAAATGAGTGATTTAAAAGTTCCAATTATCGCGATTATCATCGGAGAAGGTGGCTCTGGTGGTGCCTTGGCTCTGGCTGTAGCAGATAAGGTCTGGATGCTAGAAAACTCCATCTATGCAGTCTTGAGTCCAGAAGGTTTTGCCTCTATTCTTTGGAAAGATGGAAGCCGTGCCATGGAAGCAGCAGAGTTGATGAAGATTACTTCTCACGAGTTGTTAAATATGGACATTGTCGATAAGGTGATTCCAGAGCATGGATTTTCAAATGGTGAACTACTGGCTCAAGTGAAGAAGGAATTACAGGAAGAGTTAAAGGTTTTACAAGCCTTACCTCTGGAGGATCTTTTAGAGCAACGCTACCAACGTTTTCGTAAATATTAAAAAACTGAGCTTGCAACTTGCAAGACTCAGTTTTTTTAAACTTTATTTTGGTGCGATGACTTCAGCTCCACCCATGTATGGACGGAGGACTTCTGGAATAGTCACAGAACCGTCTTCATTTTGATAGTTTTCAAGAATAGCAGCGACGGTACGTCCAACAGCCAACCCAGAACCGTTCAAAGTGTGAAGGAGTTTTACCTTGCCATCTGCTTCATCACGGTAGCGGATTTGCGCACGGCGAGCTTGGAAATCTTCTGTATTGGAACAGCTGGAGATTTCACGGTAGGTGTTTTGCGCTGGGATCCATACTTCCAAGTCATAAGTCTTGGCAGCTGAGAAGCCCATGTCTCCAGTTGAGAGAGCTACCACACGGTATGGAAGGTTCAGTTTTTGAAGGATATTTTCAGCATTGACAACCATTTTTTCCAATTCATCGTATGATTCTTCTGGCTTGGCAAATTTCACCATTTCAACCTTATGGAATTGGTGCAACCGGATCAAGCCACGGGTATCACGACCGGCTGAACCAGCTTCTGAACGGAAAGATGGGCTCATAGCAGTAAAGTAGATTGGTAAATCTTTGCCATCGATGATTTCATCACGGTAGTAGTTCGTCAACGGAACTTCAGCAGTTGGAATGAGGACATAGTTGGTATCGCTAAGTTCAAAAGTATCTTCCTTGAATTTTGGATACTGTCCAGTACCAAACATAGAATCATGGTTAACCATGTAAGGAGGGATGACTTCAGTGTAGCCTTCCTTGCCATGTTCGTCCAACATGAAGTTGTAGATAGCGCGTTCTAAGCGAGCTCCAAGTCCTTTGTAGAAGAGGAAACGAGCACCAGTGACTTTAGCACCGCGTTCCCAGTCAAGGATATCAAGGTCTTCTCCTAAATCCCAGTGAGCTTTTGGTTCAAAGCCAAATTCGCGAGGTGTTCCCCAACGGCGAACCTCAACGTTGTCATCCTCATCTGCTCCAACAGGGACACTGTCAGCAGGGATGTTTGGAAGGGTAGTGGTGAATTCAGTCAATTTCGCATCGATTTCAGCCAATTCTGTATCCAATGCTTTGACTTCTGCAGAGAGGGTTTGCATCGCAGCAATCTTATCATCTGCATTTTCCTTGTTGCGTTTTGCTTGTGCGATTTCAGCAGATACGGTGTTGCGCTCTGCTTTGAGATTTTCTACTTTGACTAAGATGTCTCGACGTTTGGCATCGATTTCTTTCATTTCATTCAAAATAGCTGCATCTACGCCACGTGTTGCTAATTTTTTAGCAACCGCATCAAAGTCTGTACGAATCCGTTTAATATCTAACATAGCTTCTCCTTTAACAAAAAACACACCTGTTACAGTGTTGGAGTGGCAGAGCCACGGTTCCATCCAACTTCACAGGTGTGCACTTGATTCAATATTGTATTTTAACTAAACGGTAGAATTTCAATTAAGATTTCTATCTGCTCGCAGCAACCGCAGACTTTCTGAAAGAACCTCTTAACTTACTTATCCGTTTGCGTCTATTATACAAGAAAAGATCCTATTTTGCAAATAGATTTTTAATTTTAGCCGTGATGATTTGGATCAACGTAGGAAGTTTGACAATTTTATCATTTCCTAGATGTTCCCGAGCAATCTTTAAAATTTTTCCAGAGTCTTTTGAAGCAAAGAGAAATTTTGATTCTCTGGTATAGATTTCAAAATGGCGGCTAATTTTACGTCCGGATACATTGGCTCCGATTTGTTCGATTTCTTGCCAGGGAATTTGGATGTAGTCTTCAACATTAGCATCCGCATAAAATTCAAAAGCGGCATTCCCGACTAGGATTTTTCCAACCTTTCCCCCCACTCCAAGGTAAGAAACCCCTGTAGTATGGAATTCAACGGTTTTATTCAATGATTGAGCCATGAGATCCTCCTGTATTGCTATTCACTCCATTATATCATAATAAAAAGAAGGCCGAAACCTTCTTTTTAGTTGATCTTTGCTTACATCAAGCCAGCAACGTGTGCTAATACACCGATTACAAAGAGAGCGATGATGATAGTGATTGGAGATACTTTTTTCTTCAACAACCACATACAAGCAAAAGTAAGAAGTAATCCCATCAAACCAGGAATCAATGAATCCAAGTTTTGTTGGAAAGTCGTAACTTTTTCAGGTGTTTGAGAGAGACCTGAGCCAACTTGAGCGAAGGCTTCTTGGATACCCTTGTATCCTTCAGGAAGTTTATCCCAGTGGATATAAGCTTTGTCGTCTAATTTGACAGAAGAAACATTGAAGACGAATTTAATAGATACCCAACGTTCTACCAAAACAGCGAGGATGAACATCCCAAGGATAGAAGCTCCTTTAGTGATGTCTTGCAAGATCCCACCAGACATATCTTTGGTAATTTCAGAACCTGCTCTGTAACCAAGTTCTTGCGTGTACCACAAGAAGGCCATACGAATCGCATTCCATGCGATAAAGAAGATGAGTGGGCCAAGGATGTTACCAGACGCAGCAAGTGATGCACCAAGGGCACCAAGGATAGGACGTACTGTAAACCAGAAGACTGGATCTCCGATACCCGCCAAAGGACCCATCATACCAATTTTAACCCCTTGGATGGCAGCATCATCAATCGCAGCACCGTTTGCTCTTTCTTCTTCAAGAGCAAGTGTTACCCCGATGATAGGAGCGGCAACGTATGGGTGAGTGTTGAAGAATTCCATGTGACGTTCAAGAGCAGCCGCTTGGTCTTCTTTCTTCGTGTAGAGTTTTTTGATAGCTGGGATCAATGAGTAAGCCCAACCCAAGTTTTGCATCCGTTCATAGTTCCAAGAACCTTGCAAGAAGGTTGAACGCCACCAAACTTTTTGACGATCTGATTTAGATAATTGTAATTTTTCAGTCATGATAGTGTCACACCTTTCTTAATAGTCTTCGAGAATGTCGCCGATTGGATCGTTAGAAGTAGCGGCTCCGCCACCTCCATTGCCACCTTTCTTAGAAAGAGTAAGGTAGATCAAGGCAAGGGCAACACCAATTGCTCCAAGAGCGATCAAAGTTAATTGGCTAACGGCTGCAAGAGCAAAACCGATGGCAAAGAATGGCCATACTTCACGGCTCGCCATCATGTTGATAACCATGGCATAACCAACGGCTACAACCATACCACCACCGATTTGCATTCCATCAGAGAGCCATTTTGGCATTTGTTCAAGAGCAGTTTTGACAGTTTCAGCAGGAATCATCAACAAGAGGGCTGCAGGAATGGCGATACGAAGACCTTGAAGAAGAAGGGCCACAAAGTGAGCGCGTTCTACACCTTTGATATCCCCTTTTCTAGCAGCAGCGTCGGCAGTGTGAACCAAACCAACGGAAAGGGTACGGACGATCATGGTCAAGAAAAGACCAGCAACTGCAAGTGGAATAGCGACACCTTGAGCGACAGCGATTCCTTTTGTACTGAAGTCTCCCCCAAGTACCATGATGATGGCAGCAGCGACAGATGCAAGGGCAGCATCGGGTGCAACTGCGGCACCAATGTTTGCCCAGCCAAGTGCAATAAATTGAAGTGAACCACCAAGCATAATGCCAGCAGTCAAGTTACCTGTTACCAAACCGATTAAGGTACAAGCAACAAGGGGTTGGTGGAATTGGAATTGGTCAAGGATACCTTCAAGACCTGCTAAGAAGGCAACAACGACCACTAATACCATAGAAATAATAGACATGTTTAAAATCCTTTCGTAAGTAATCGATTATTGAACGTTAGCTTTGTTAATTAAGTCAAACAAATCTTTCTTAGAGTCATTTGGCACTTTACGGACGTCAAATTCAACTCCAAGATCACGCATTTTTTCAAATGTAGCCACGTCATCTTTATCCATTGACAACACATTGTTAACCATGGTTTTACCAGTTGAGTGGGCCATTGAACCAACGTTCAAGGTTTTAATCGGAACACCACCTTCGATGGCGCGAAGAGCATCTTGGGGTGTTTCAAATAAGATCAAAGCATGGGTATTTCCAAAACGTGGATCTTTTGCAACGTCGATCAATTTTTGAATTGGGACAACGTTTGCTTTCACACCATTTGGTGCCGCTTGTTTGATCAATTCCTTACGGAGTTCATCTTTGGCAACAGAATCTGAAGCAACAATGATCCGATCGGCTTTTGAATCAGGTGTCCAAGCAGTTGCGACTTGTCCATGAAGAAGACGTGTATCTAAGCGGGCAAGGTTAATCTTGAGTTTTCCATCTCCGATAACTGTTCCTTCTGGAATAGCAGCCTGGGCTACAGGAGCAGCAGCGGCTGTACTAGCTTCTTCAACAGGATTCAATTCTTCTGGAAGGGCTTTGACACCGTCTTTTGCTTCCTTGATGATGTTTGCAGCGACTTGATCAACGCCGGCATTTGCATCCATCAACCGTTCTGTATAAGCTTGAATCAACATCGGAAGGTTCAATCCTGTGATGATCGCAAATTTACGATCTGGATTTTCTCCCATGACGCGACTTGCTTGGTTAAATGGAGAACCACTCCAAAGGTCAGCCAAAACCAAGACTTCATCTTCTGCATCAAATGCGGCAACAGCTGCATTAAATTTAGCATAGAGATCATCCGGGCCTTCACTTGGCATGAACGTAACCACTTGAACTTTCTCTTGATCCCCAAAGATCATCGAGCCGGATTGGTGGATTCCAGCTGCAAATTCACCGTGGCTAGCAATAATGATACCAATACTCATTATTGACATTCCTCCTTATAAAATTTGTTTGACTTTCAGTTTAAGAAAACTTTAAGCTACTTTATTATAAATCGTTTCCACACTTAAGTCAATTTTTCTATCAAAATCTCGATGTAAAAACATCGATTTATTATATTAAATTATCGTTAGATAGAAAAAGAATGCTCTTGAATGAATTTTGTTTATTACTTGTTGAGATCGGAA
>CAJZGQ010000013.1 GCA_916048115.1 uncultured Streptococcus sp.
AAAAAGTTGGTGCTGAATTGCGTAAAGCAATGCCATTCGTTGGTCAAAACGACGATGACGCCTTCAAAATCTACAACTAATTGTCTGTAGAAGACTAAGCAAGTTGGGACACCCTGGCTTGCTTTTTTCATCAAAACACAGCAACAGAGGTATGAAATGATAACAGCAAAAGATGTGGCTAAGGCCCATAAAATATTAAGAGGGGTCGTTGTTAATACGCCTCTTGAATACGACCACTATTTATCTGAAAAATATGGGGCAAAGATTTATTTGAAAAAAGAAAATGCCCAACGCGTTCGTTCTTTCAAAATTCGTGGTGCTTACTTTGCGATCTCTCAATTATCAAAAGAAGAGCGTGAGCGTGGGGTAGTGTGTGCTTCTGCGGGGAACCATGCGCAAGGGGTTGCTTATACTTGTAATGAAATGAAGATTCCAGCAACCATCTTCATGCCCATTACGACACCGCAACAAAAGATCGGTCAAGTCCGATTCTTTGGTGGGGATTATGTAACGATTAAGTTGGTTGGGGATACCTTTGACGCGTCAGCGAAGGCGGCACAAGAATTTACTCTTGCAGAAAAACGGACCTTTATTGACCCGTTTGATGATCCAAACGTACAGGCTGGTCAAGGAACAGTGGCCTACGAAATCCTTGAGGAAGCTCGAAAAGAATCGATTGCTTTTGATGCAGTCCTTGTTCCTGTAGGAGGTGGTGGGCTCATTTCAGGTGTTTCTACCTACATCAAAGAAACAGAGCCTAGGATTGAGGTCGTTGGGGTAGAGGCCGAAGGGGCGCGCTCCATGAAGGCTGCTTTTGAAGCAGGGGGCCCAGTCAAATTACCAGAAATTGATAAATTTGCAGATGGGATTGCCGTGCAAAAAGTAGGACAATTAACCTATGAAGTAACCCGTCAGCATGTGGAAACCCTGGTTGGGGTCGATGAAGGTTTGATTTCAGAGACTTTGATTGATCTTTATTCTAAGCAAGGAATTGTTGCCGAACCAGCTGGAGCTGCTAGTGTGGCATCTCTAGAGATCTTGCGCGAATACATCAAGGGTAAAACGATCTGTTGTATTATCTCAGGTGGGAATAATGATATTAACCGCATGCCTGAAATGGAAGAACGTGCTTTGATCTACGATGGAGTGAAACACTACTTTATCGTAAACTTCCCACAACGTCCAGGGGCCCTTCGCGAGTTTGTAAATGATATCTTAGGGCCAAATGATGATATCACACGTTTTGAATACATCAAGCGCGCTAGTAAGGGAACTGGCCCTGTCTTGATTGGGGTTACTTTAGCCAATAAACATGACTATGCAGGCTTGGTCAACCGTATCGAGCGTTTTGATCCGTCTTTCATTAACTTGAACGGCAATGAAACACTCTATAATATGCTCGTCTGAGTATCATACAGAAACAATCGACCATTTAAGCAATATATTTTTAAGGAATATATTGCTTTTTTATCAATACTTGTGATATGATATGCGTAAATTAAAAGGAGGAACTTTTTATGCCTGGATTTATTATCTTTGTTTTATTCTTGCTACTGGTTGCAGGATTCATTGTGATTAGCTCACTATATGTGGTCAAGCAACAATCCGTTGCCATCATCGAGCGCTTCGGACGTTATCAAAAAATTAGCGATAGTGGCATTCATATGCGAGCGCCTTTTGGTATCGATAAAATTGCAGCACGAGTTCAATTGCGCGTCTTGCAGAGTGAGATCGTGGTTGAAACAAAAACTCAGGATAACGTATTCGTTACCATGAATGTGGCGACGCAATACCGAGTGAACGAAAGCAACGTAAAGGATGCCTACTACAAGTTGATGCGTCCAGAATCACAGATTAAATCATACATTGAAGATGCTTTGCGTTCTTCTGTTCCCAAGTTGACCTTGGATGAATTATTTGAGAAAAAAGATGAAATCGCCCTTGAAGTTCAAAAACAAGTGGCAGAAGAAATGTCAACTTATGGATATATTATTGTAAAAACCTTGATCACCAAAGTTGAGCCAGATGCCGAAGTGAAACAATCCATGAACGAGATTAATGCGGCGCAAAGAAAACGCGTGGCAGCTCAGGAATTGGCAGAAGCAGACAAGATCAAGATCGTTACTGCTGCCGAAGCTGAGGCGGAAAAAGACCGCTTGCACGGGGTCGGTATTGCCGAGCAACGGAAGGCTATTGTCGATGGATTGGCAGACTCTATTAAAGAGTTAAAAGGAGCCAATGTAGACTTGACCGAAGAGCAAATTATGTCTATTCTGTTAACCAATCAGTACTTAGATACCTTAAATAATTTTGCAGATAAGGAAGGGAATAATACGATTTTCCTACCAGCAAACCCTGATGGCGTTGAAAACATTCGTACACAAATATTATCAGCCCTGAAAGCAAAGTAAACTTTTTATCATTTTTTAAAAAAGGTTCGTATTTTCAGCGATTTTAGTTGACAAAATGTGCAAAAAAATTTATATTAGTATTGGAAATAATAATATAGGAGAAAGATCATGGCTAAATCGAACTTTGAAAAAGTAGAATCAGTTGTTGGATGGGTACGTGATAAGAAAATCACAGGGTATCGTATCAGTAAGGAAACAAATGCCCGTGAAATGTCTATCATTGCCTTGGCTCAAGGACGTGCAAAAGTGAAGAACATCTCGTTCGAAACGGCACTTGGATTGATTGATTTTTATGATAAAAATCATCAAAAATTCGAAGATTAATTTGTTGTTCCAATTGAAAACCAGAGAGTTTGCTCTCTGGTTTTTTTCGATGCCTCAAAAGCAGAAGCGATACAAAAAACAGCTTGCTTCCATACTGGTAAGCAAACTGTTTCAAGAGATTAATGTAAGAAGCGTTGAAGGAATTCCTTGGTCCGTTCTTCTTTTGGATTGCTAAAGATTTCTTTTGGATCTCCTTGCTCAGCGATGACACCCTTGTCCATGAAGATGACCCGGCTAGAGACATCGCGGGCAAATTCCATTTCGTGGGTGACGACAATCATGGTGAGTCCTTCTTTTGCCAGATCCTGCATGATTTTCAAGACTTCCCCAACCATTTCTGGGTCTAGGGCAGAAGTTGGTTCATCGAAGAGAATGGCATCAGGATCCATAGAAAGGGCGCGTGCGATGGCGACCCGCTGCTTTTGACCACCTGAAAGTTGTTTCGGACGGGCAGCCCAATATTGAGAACCCATACCGACTTTTTCAAGGTTTTCTTTGGCAACTTTCTCTGCAGTTTTACGATCGCGCTTGAGGACGGTTGTTTGTGCAACGATCGTATTTTCCAAGACGTTTAAATTTTCGAAGAGATTAAAGCTTTGGAAAACCATTCCTAATTTCTCGCGGTAGTGGGTAAGATCATACTCAGGATCAAGAACATTTTGCCCACGATAGAGAATCTCTCCAGCTGTGGGAGTCTCTAGAAGATTGATGGAGCGAAGGAAGGTTGATTTTCCGCTACCAGAGCTCCCGATGATGGAGATCACCTCTCCTTTTTCAACGGTGAGCGAAATATCTTTCAAGACTTCATTTTGACCGTAAGATTTTTTTAAATGTTGGATTTCAAGAATTTTTTCTGCCATTATTTCACCTCTTTGACTTGCATTTGATTTGCACCTGTAGTATAAGTATCAGAATCTAAGCGACGTTCGATGTAGCGAAGGATTCGTGTGATAGTAAAGGTGAGAACGAAGTAAATCACAGCGATGATCGTAAAGGTTGGGAAGTATTGGTAGTTTTGAGTTGCGACCGTATTTCCTGTAAAGTACAGTTCAACTACAGAGATAACATTCAAAACAGATGTATCCTTGATGTTAATAACAAATTCATTCCCTGTTGCTGGCAAGATATTGCGAACAACCTGTGGAAGGACGACCTTGCGCATGGTTTGTCCATGGGTCATTCCTAGAGCAGTCGCTGCTTCAAACTGACCTGGATCCACTGCTAAGATCCCACCACGAACAATCTCACTCATATAAGCTCCGGTATTGATGGATACGATAAAGATGGCGGCCCAGGTACGATCCAAGGAAATGTTAAAGGCTTGGGCGGAACCGTAGAAAATGACCATGGATTGAACGATCATCGGAGTTCCACGGAAGATTTCAATGTAGACATTGAGGAACCAACCAAAGGCAGTTTGGCATCCAGCAAGGAATTTATTTTTAGCCTTCGGAGCTGTCCGGAAGACACCGATTAACAAACCGATAATCAACCCAGCGATAGTTCCAGTCATAGAGATTAAGAGGGTCATTCCAGTTCCCCGTAAGAACTGTGGGCCATTATCCTTTAAAATCTTCATCATTTGGCTAAAGAATGTCTGCTTATCATCACTAGCATCACTGGAAGCTGGTTGCTTCTTAATCATATCATCCATGAGTTTAACTTGGTCTTCAGACGAAATCTTAGCTAGTGCGGCATTGACTTGGTCAATTCTAGTGTCACCTTTCTTCATCCCGATAGCGATAGTCGCATCTTCTTCCCCAACTTCAAATCCTTTTTTGAATTGAATCATCTTAAATTTAGAATTAGCGGACTCGGCGGTTAGGGCTTCGGGACGTTCAGAAACATAGGCATCAATAACACCCGATTCTAAAGCTTGACGCATCTGGGCAAAATCACCCATTGCAGTTTCTTGTTTCGCACCCTTGAGTTGGGAAATGAGAGAATAGAGGTAGACCCCTTGTTGAGAGGTGACCTTTGCATCCTTAAAGTCATCTAAGGTAGTAGCATTTGCATAGTTTCCATCTTTACGAACGAGCATGACCGGTTCACTGGTATAGTAGCTCTTGGAGAAGGCGACCTCTTTTTTACGTTCAGCGGTTGGACTCATCCCAGCGATAATCATATCGATTTTACCAGAAGTGAGGGCTGGAATTAAACCGTTCCAAGATGTTTTTACGATCAGAGGTTTTTTACCTAACTCCTCAGCAACTTTTTTGGCGATTTGGACATCGTACCCATTGGCATATTGATTGGTACCGTCAATTTTAACAGCTCCATTTGCATCATCTTCTTGGGTCCAGTTGAAAGGAGCGTAGGCTGCTTCCATTCCGATTCGTAAATAGTCATCTGCATGAACAACATGTGTGATCCCCAGGCAAATGAAAAGCCCTGTTAAGAGCGCGAATAATGTTTTTTTCATTTTTTCTCCTCTTCCTTATTTTAACTTCTCCTATTGTACAGTAAAATAGGCTGCATTTCAAACATGGTCCTCTTTTTATTTAAAAAATGCTATAATAATACAAAGGAGCGTGATCAAATGAAAAAGTATTTGTATGTTATTTTCGCCTTTCTGGCCGGCCTTTTTGTTAGTCAGAACGTCCATGCATCTAGCCCATCTTATGATGTACTTTACTATGGTGGAACCTTGACCTTGGACACTTGGGACGACGCCACCTATGAGGAAGAACTGGTTTATTATTTCAAAGATTCTTATAGAGGGCAGTATGTTAGCCTAGGAACGGCAGGGAACATGCCACAAGGCTTTGCGATTGAGATACCGCCAAAGGTTGAGGTGGAAGGTCGTGAGCTTCAAAGAGAACCCGAGATTACGAATCTAGGTGATGGCTACCGAGTGAAAATTTATAACAGTGGTGTAGCGACAGATACTGTCAAAATAAAAGTCACATGGAAATTAAAAAATCTCCTCTATTCACATAAGGATATCTTGCAGTTGAATTGGAAACCAATTACTGATGGCGATCAGAAGGTGGACGAAGTTCAGTTTCGTGTCATCCCTAAGTTTGCACCAGCTAATGCCCAATCGGAACTGTATATCCATACAGCCTTTATGGGACCGGATGTGACTGTAAAGAAAGAAGATGGAATCTATTCTGCCACTTTCTATAACCTAGGCAAAGGAAAGGCTGTGGAGTTGTATGGATACTGGTTGAAGTCAGACTTATCTACTTTGTATGATTCTGGTCGAAATACAGGATTGACCAAATTGGATGAATTTCATAAGAACCAAGCCAAAATTGAACAAGAAAAATACTGGACACGCATGTTTTGGAAATGGATCTTGCCAGCCTTAATTATTGCACTCTGGCTTCTTTCTCTCTTGGGTCGCAATCGGTTCAAAAAAATGATCTGGCCTGGTGTTACCTACCCAACCGATACTCGTCTTTATGAGATTCCACAGGACATTGCACCTCTGATTATGAGTTCGGTTGTTTATTCAGCTGAACTAGATGAGGCTTCCCCTACCAATAAAGAGAAGGCGACTCCTCCGGTATTTACATTTGAAAAAATGCTTCAAGCCACTTTGCTGGATTTGATGGATCGTGGAGTGATTGTCTACGAGCAACAAGGAAATGAAGTCGTTTTGACCAGGAAGTCTCATGGACATGTGGATGATTTTGAACGCTCTTTTATGAATATGGCTTTTGGGGATCAGGTTTCCTGTACCGTTAAAGATCTCTTTAAGAATTATGAATTTAGTGATGACGTATACAAACATGCCAAAAAAGCAGATCAAGATGCTATTCGTTCGCTAGGAAGTAGGGCTCAGGGTCGCTTTGATGCTGCTGTCAACCAGGTAGCCAAAGATGTTCATCGCAAGGTGGAAGATCTCCATTTGCCAAGCTACTATCGCCCTTTAGAGGCAAATGAAGAAGCGCAAGCTAGACGAAGCCTCTTCTTTGGTTGGGCTGCTTGGTTTATCGCCCTTGGAGCAGAAATCTTTGCCATCTTTGGGATGGGTTGGTTCTCGGTTCCTTGTTTGATAGGGATCCTCATACTTTGGTTTATGCCAGTGCGCTTCAATGGTGTCTTTAAAGCATGCTTACGAGATGGGGTTGTCAATCTTGCGGGTGCGGAGCAACGCTATTACTGGGATAGTTTTGGTCGGATGTTAAAAGAGATTGCTCACCTCAACGATGCAGAGTTGCAGTCTCTTGTCCTATGGAACCGATTATTGGTCTATGCGGCCTTGTATGGTGTAGCCGATCAGGTCACAAAGGTCATGAAACTTCGGAATATTCAGTTAGAAAATCAAGCCTTAAACGCCTTCGTTTACACCCCATTCTATCATGATGTGACCCACTCAAGTCATGCCATGTCTACTTATGGATCGACAGCATCGACAGCTAGTCATTTCACAGTTTCTTCTGGTAGTGGAGGAGGCTTCTCTGGCGGAGGAGGCGGAGGAGGCTTTGGTGCCTTCTAAGCAGTACTAAGAATGGTCTTAGTCTCTCTTTCCCTTCTAGTTTGGAAGGCCTGGTCCAGTCCATAGATTTATGATATAATAGAGCAAATGTAAGTTTAGGAGAAAAAGATGTTTCTGATCGAATTAATCAAGGCGATCCTTTTTGGAATTGTCGAGGGGATTACAGAATGGCTACCGATCTCAAGTACAGGTCACTTGATTCTACTACAGGATTTTGTGCAGTTTAAAAACCAAGATCCAGCCTTTATGGAGATGTTCAATGTTGTAATTCAATTGGGTGCGATCCTAGCGGTTGTGGTAATTTATTTTGATAAATTATACCCCTTCAAACCTGGTAAATCTCCACTAGAAGTACGTCGGACCTGGCAATTATGGGCAAAAGTTGCAGTTGCAACCCTCCCTCTTGTATTTGTTTTTAAATTAGATGATTGGTTTGAGGCGCATTTTCACAATTCGATTTCCGTTGCAATTATGTTGATCACCTACGGGATTGCCTTTATCTATTTGGAAAGACGGGAACAAGTCGAACCTGCAGTGACGGAATTGCATAAGCTACCTTATCGAACCGCTCTTTATATCGGACTTTTCCAAGTCTTATCGCTATTTCCAGGTACAAGCCGTTCAGGTGCTACGATTGTAGGAGGCTTGATCAATGGTGTTAGCCGTCCAGTGGTGACAGAGTTTACCTTTTATCTGGGTATCCCGGCTATGTTTGGGGCTAGTCTCTTAAAGGTTGGGAAATTCGCTTTTGGCGGGCATTCACTTGCACTAGGGCAACTCTTTATTCTACTGGTAGCGATGGGAGTGGCCTTCGTAGTCAGCATGTACGCCATCCGCTTCTTGACAGATTATGTGAAAAATCATGATTTCACCGTCTTTGGGAAATACCGGATTGTTCTTGGTTCCATCTTGCTATTGTATGGACTCTTCCGTGTTATTTTCTAAGAGAACGGTTGAACTTGATCAAATTATTTTTCGAGGTTGGAGACTTTTGTCCCGACCTCTTTTCGATGCATCCTTTTTTTGAATTCTATCCAATTTTTTAGTATAATAGTAAGACTAGAAGTATGAGGTTATGCTATGAAGATGAAGCAAATTAGTGATTCAACTATTAAGATCACGATCCAACTAGAAGACTTAGAAGAACGTGGGATGGAAATTGCTGATTTCCTTGTCCCACAAGAAAAAACAGAAGAGTTTTTCTACGCCATTTTGGATGAACTCGAAATGCCAGAAAGCTTCCTGGATAGCGGGATGCTTAGTTTTCGTGTGACACCAAAACCAGATAAACTGGATGTTTTTGTTACCAAATCAAAAATTGACCAACAATTGGATTTTGAGGATTTATCAGATCTTCCTGATATGGAAGAGTTGTCGCGCATGACGCCAGATGAATTTATCAAAACCCTGGAAAAAACAATCTCTGATAAGACAAAAGGGGATGCAGAAGCTATTCACCATTTGGAACAAGAAGAGTTGCGGGACAATCAAGAACAAGATCCGACACCTGAAGCGCCAGTAAGTCAGTATATTTATTACATTTTGCGTTTTTCAAATATCCAGCAAGCAGTTGCCTTTTCAAAAACGGTCAGCTTTCCAGTGGATACCTCTGAATTATACAAAATGGGATCTGATTATTATTTAACTGTCTTGATCGATACAGAGGATCAACCAACTCAATATCCGACCTGGTTACTGGCCATCATTCGGGAGTATGCAGATGATTCAGAAGTGACACGAGCCGTTCTGCAGGAACACGGCCACTTACTAATGGTGTCTGGTGCGATTGAGAATTTGAAGAAAGTTGCTAGCTTATGATGTCCTTTTCCTTGCAATTTGTTCTGGTGCTGATTGGGACTTTTATGATTGCCTTGGTATTGACGCCCTTGGTTCGCTTATTCTCCTTTAAGATAGATGCAGTGGATTATCCGAATGCGCGTCGGATCAATACCAAGCCCATGCCAAGCGCGGGTGGCCTGTCTATTGTGATCGCTTTTTCAATTGCGACTCTCGTCTTTATTCCTATGCTGACATCTACCACTGCCCCAATCAAAAGTTACCTATCCTATACCTTGCCGGTCGTAGGAGCGGGATGGATTATTGCTCTCACAGGCTTGATTGATGATGTCAAAGAGTTGTCAGCCAAGAAAAAGATGATCGGTATCCTGCTTGCAGCGAGTCTAGTCTGGTTTTTGACAGATTTTCGGCTGAATGATTTCAAGATTCCATTTGGTGGTCCCTTACTTCATTTTGAACCGTGGCTTTCTTATCTTTTGACAGTGATTTGGATTGTTGCCATTACCAATGCAGTCAATCTGATTGATGGATTGGATGGCTTGGTGAGTGGGGTCTCTATTATTTCCCTAGTGACAATGGGGATTGTGTCCTATTTCTTTCTACCAGTACCCAACCTCTTTCTGACCATGACCATTTTTGTCTTGGTTGCGTCCATTGCTGGATTCTTTCCTTTTAATTACCATCCAGCCATTATCTATCTGGGAGACACCGGTGCTCTGTTTATCGGTTTTATGATTTCTGTCTTGTCTTTGCAAGGTTTGAAAAATGCAACAGCAGTTGCAGTAGTCACCCCTATGATTATCCTTGGAGTGCCAATTACAGATACCTTTTTGGCGATTATCCGTCGGACCCTTTCTGGTCAAAAATTTTACAAGCCGGATCGCAATCATTTGCATCATCGTCTGCTCTCTTTGGGGTTAACCCATCGAGGAACTGTATTGGTAATCTATGGAATTTCGATGATCTTTTCGATGATCTCTTTGCTGCTTAATATCTCTACTCGTATCGGGGGGGTCTTGCTTGTGATTGGGCTCTTGTTTGGAGTGGAGCTGTTAGCAGAATTGATTGGGGTTCTGGGGCCAAGTCATAGTCCTTTGTTAAATGTTCTGCGCTATATAGGGAATTCTTCCTACCGGGAGGAAGTTCGTCAAAAACGAAAAGAAAAAACTAAATAAGAATAGTTCTAATCAAAAGAAAAGCCATTTAGGCTTTTTTTTGATATACTTGAAAGGTAAAAAAATACTTTGTGATGAAGGAATCTTTGCTTTGAGAACCTTCCATACTTCAAAGTAAAAAGAAAGGGAATGCAATGTCGACATTAGAAATCAAAGACCTTCACGTTGAAATTGAAGGCAAAGAAATTTTAAAAGGTGTAAACCTAACCCTCAAAACTGGTGAGATCGCAGCCATCATGGGACCAAATGGAACAGGGAAATCTACTTTGTCAGCTGCCATTATGGGAAACCCAAATTATGAAGTGACCAAAGGGGAGATTCTGTTTGATGGTGTCAACATCTTGGAATTGGAAGTAGACGAACGGGCACGGATGGGCTTGTTCCTTGCTATGCAATACCCTTCAGAAATCCCAGGAATTACCAATGCAGAATTTTTACGTGCAGCCATGAATGCTGGTAAAGAAGAGAACGAGAAGATTTCCATTCGTGATTTCATTAACAAATTGGATGAAAAGATGGAATTGCTCAACATGAAAGAAGAGATGGCAGAACGCTACCTCAATGAAGGATTCTCTGGTGGTGAGAAAAAACGGAATGAAATCCTTCAATTATTGATGTTGGAGCCAACATTTGCTCTTTTGGATGAAATTGATTCTGGTTTGGATATTGATGCTCTTAAGGTCGTATCTAAAGGGGTTAATGCGATGCGGGGTGAAGGTTTTGGAGCAATGATCATCACCCACTATCAACGTTTGTTGAACTATATTACTCCTGACGTAGTTCATGTGATGATGGAAGGTCGTGTCGTACTTTCAGGTGGACCAGAATTGGCTGCACGCTTGGAACGGGAAGGATACGCCCAACTTGCAGAAGAACTCGGTTACGACTATAAAGAAGAACTATAACCTGATGACTAGTGATCTAATGTTGTCATAAAATCAAACAGATAGTATCTTTATTAGGAGAAAAAAATGAGTATTGAAAATATTACACTCTTTTCGGAACTGCATGCTGAACCAAGTTGGCTGCAAGATTTACGAAAACAAGCTTTTGACAAGATCGATCAGTTGGAATTACCAGCGATTGAACGCGTCAAATTCCACCGTTGGAATCTTGGGGACGGGACGATCACAGAAAGCGAGGCTTCTGCCAATGTTCCAGATTTTACAGCCCTTGATTCAAATTTAAAATTAGTCCAAGTTGGAACTCAGACTGTTTTTGAACAGGTGCCACAAGCCTTGGCAGACCAAGGGGTCCTCTTCACAGATTTCCATTCTGCCTTAGAAGAAATTCCGCAGGTGGTGGAAGACTACTTTATGTCTTCGGTCAAATACGATGATGACAAACTAGCAGCTTACCACACAGCATATTTTAATAGTGGGGCTGTCCTCTATATTCCAGATAACGTCGAAATTTCAGAACCAATCGAAGGCATTTTCTATCAGGATAGTGATAGTGATGTACCTTTTAACAAACACATTTTGATTATCGCTGGTAAAAACAGTAAGTTCAGCTATTTGGAACGCTTGGAATCAAAAGGTGATGGCACAGCAAAAGCAACTGCTAATGTGACGGTTGAAGTGATCGCCCGCTCAGGTGCTCAAGTGAAATTTGCGGCGATTGACCGCCTGGGTGAAAATGTCACAGCCTACATCAGTCGCCGTGGGAAACTAGGACAGGATGCCAGCATTGATTGGGCCATTGGTGTCATGAATGAAGGCAATGTTGTTGCAGACTTTGACAGTGACTTGGTTGGAAATGGAAGTCACGCTGATTTGAAGGTCGTTGCCTTATCAAGTGGTCGTCAGGTGCAAGGGATTGACACGCGCGTGACCAACTTTGGTTGTAACTCAATCGGAAATATCCTGCAACACGGTGTCATTCTTGAAAAAGGAACCTTGACCTTCAATGGAATCGGTCATATTATCAAGGGTGCTAAAGGAGCAGATGCCCAGCAAGAAAGCCGTGTCTTGATGTTATCGGATCAAGCGCGTTCAGATGCTAACCCAATCCTCTTGATTGATGAAAATGACGTTACAGCAGGTCATGCAGCATCGATCGGTCAAGTGGATCCAGAAGATATGTATTACCTCATGAGTCGTGGTCTGGATCAACACACGGCAGAACGCTTAGTGGTGCGTGGTTTCTTGGGATCTGTTATTGTTGAAATCCCAGTTAAAGAAGTGCGTGATGAAATGATTGCCACCATTGAAGAAAAGTTATCTCAACGCTAAGGAGAAACAATGCTAGATAAAAATACGATTGCTCAAGATTTTCCCATTCTCGATCAATTCGTCCACGATGAGCCTTTGGTTTATCTAGATAATGCAGCGACGACGCAAAAACCTAAAAGTGTTCTCGAAGCAGTCAATCACTATTATTTGCAAGATAATGCCAATGTCCACCGTGGCGTTCATACCTTGGCTGAACGATCGACAGCAGCTTATGAGAAAGCGCGTGAGAAAGTTCGAAAATTCATCAATGCTTCATCAACCAAGGAAGTGCTCTTTACAAGAGGGACAACGACGGGACTCAACTGGGTAGCGCGCTATGCAGAAGAAGTCCTAAAAGAAGGGGACGAAGTTCTGATTTCCATCATGGAACATCACTCCAATATCATCCCTTGGCAGCAAGCCTGCAAGAAAACAGGAGCAAAACTGGTCTATGTCTATCTAAAAGATGGCTTACTGGATATGCAGGACTTAAAGAGCAAGCTTAGTGAGAAGACAAAATTTGTCTCCATCACCCATGCTTCCAATGTCTTAGGGGTGGTCAATCCGGTCAAGGAAATTGCTCAATTAGCTCATGAAGTTGGAGCGATGATGGTCGTAGATGGGGCTCAATCAACCCCTCATATGGCTATTGATGTACAAGACTTAGATGCGGATTTCTTTGCTTTTTCTGGCCATAAGATGGCTGCACCAACAGGGATTGGTGTCCTCTATGGGAAGGAAGAAATCTTAGAGCAAATGTCTCCGATCGAGTTTGGGGGCGAGATGATTGACTTTGTCTACGAGCAATCTGCTTCTTGGAAGGAATTGCCTTGGAAATTTGAAGCTGGAACACCTAATATGGCTGGTGCAATTGGTCTTGGTGCAGCGATCGATTACTTAGAGGGGTTGGGAATGGATCAAATAGAAGCGCATGAGCATGAATTGATTGCCTATGTGTTTCCAAAATTACAGGCTATCGAAGGCTTGACGATCTATGGTTCCCAAGACTTAGCCCAACGTTCTGGTGTGATTTCTTTTAATCTTGGAGACCTCCATCCGCATGATTTGGCAACTGCTCTAGATTACGAAGGGATTGCCGTTCGTGCAGGTCACCACTGTGCACAACCCTTGCTTCAATATTTACAAGTTCCGGCAACAACGAGAGCAAGTTTTTATCTCTACAACACCAAAGCGGACTGCGATAAATTAATTGAGGCATTGGTAAAAGCAAAGGAGTTTTTCAATGGCACTTTCTAAATTAGATTCGCTGTACATGGCGGTCGTAGCTGACCATTCAAAACACCCCCACCACCAAGGACAGATTCAAGATGTTGATCAGATCCAACTCAACAATCCAACTTGTGGAGATGTGATCCAGTTAAGTGTAAAATTTGATGAAAATGATAGGGTCCAAGATATTGCCTTTGTCAATTCAGGCTGTACCATTTCAACAGCTTCGGCTAGTATGATGACAGATGCTGTAATGGGAAAAACAAAAGAGGAAGTTGAAGAATTAGCACAGGTCTTTTCAGAAATGGTCCAAGGTCAATCAGATCCCCGTCAAGAGGAACTGGGTGACGCAGCCTTCTTATCTGGAGTCTCTAAATTCCCACAACGGATTAAATGTGCGACCCTCTCCTGGAATGCTCTTAAAAAAGCGATCGAACGTAGCAAATAATTAGAAGAAGAAACAGAGAAAGAAAGGAAATTATGGCTGAAGAAAGAGTCGAACCGAAACCAATTGATCTCGGTGAATATAAATTTGGATTTCACGATGACGTTCAACCTATTCTCTCTACCGGAAAAGGACTGAATGAAGCGGTTATTCGTGAATTGTCTGCAGCAAAAAATGAACCAGAATGGATGTTAGAATTCCGTTTGAAATCTTTTGAAACCTTCAAAAAGATGCCTATGCAAACCTGGGGTGCAGATCTATCAGAGATTGACTTTGATGATTTGATCTATTATCAAAAACCTTCAGATAAACCTGCCCGTTCATGGGATGAAGTTCCAGAGAAAATCAAGGAAACCTTTGAGCGTATCGGGATTCCTGAAGCTGAACGTGCCTACTTAGCGGGGGCTTCTGCCCAGTATGAATCAGAAGTGGTTTATCACAATATGAAAGAAGAGTTTGAAAAGTTGGGGATTATCTTTACCGATACGGATTCTGCCCTAAAAGAATATCCTGACCTTTTCAAACAGTATTTTGCGAAGTTAGTACCACCAACGGACAACAAATTGGCTGCCCTCAACTCAGCGGTCTGGTCTGGTGGGACCTTCATTTATGTACCAAAAGGCGTAAAAGTAGACGTCCCCCTTCAAACTTACTTCCGTATCAACAATGAAAATACAGGTCAGTTTGAGCGTACCTTGATTATCGTGGATGAGGGAGCAAGTGTTCACTATGTAGAAGGCTGTACAGCACCGACCTATTCAAGCAATAGCCTCCATGCTGCGATTGTTGAGATCTTTGCCTTAGATGGTGCTTATATGCGTTACACGACCATCCAAAACTGGTCAGACAATGTCTACAACTTGGTCACCAAGCGGGCCAAAGCTCAAAAAGATGCCACAGTTGAGTGGATCGACGGGAACTTAGGAGCCAAGACAACCATGAAGTACCCATCTGTTTATCTGGATGGAGAAGGAGCGCGTGGGACCATGTTGTCCATTGCCTTTGCGAATGCAGGTCAACACCAAGATACAGGTGCCAAGATGATCCACAATGCCCCTCACACTAGCTCGTCTATCGTATCCAAATCCATCGCGAAAGGTGGCGGAAAGGTAGACTACCGTGGACAAGTAACCTTTAACAAAAATTCCAAGAAATCAGTTTCTCATATTGAGTGCGATACCATTATTATGGATGATTTGTCAGCATCAGATACCATTCCATTTAATGAAATTCACAACTCACAAGTTGCTTTGGAGCACGAAGCTAAGGTTTCAAAAATCTCAGAAGAACAACTGTATTATTTGATGAGTCGTGGTTTGTCTGAATCAGAAGCGACAGAAATGATTGTCATGGGATTTGTAGAGCCCTTTACAAAAGAACTTCCAATGGAATATGCCGTTGAGTTAAACCGACTCATTAGCTACGAAATGGAAGGATCTGTAGGATAATTCATTTTCATCAATCAAAAATCACAATGGACCTGACTCCATTGTGATTTTTTTGCTTATAATTTTTCGTTGACATAACGGACGAATTCATTCCACCAAACCTTTAAGAAAAAGCTTTTCTCAATGGTTCTTCCTGCTACCATATCGACCGTAGGCTCCTGATCTTCTAAGTAGCCACGCCCGATCTTATCTGGATCAGTGTAGTGTAATTTTCCGAGGTTAGTGCCTGATTTGACAGGTGCTCGGAATGATTCTTGGTCACTCTTGAATTGAATTTTTGGTTCTGCTTGACTACCTTGTTTTTCGACGATATAGAAGTCTTTTTTTGCAACAGCTAAAACAGTCTCTGACTTCCCATCCATGATAGTTGCCTTACTTTTTCCGTAGGGATCTCCTTCTTTGACGACAATGGAAGAAACAAAGGTTCGTACCACGTAGTTCATCAGAGAAGAAGTAGCCACAAAGCGTGCATATGGATCGCCGTCAACTGCCTCAACTCCTAGGACAACTGTGATCATGTGGATGCCATTTTGCGTCGTCGATGCAGCAAAGGTGATACCACCTTTGGTAGAGTTGCTGACCCGAAGACCGTCGACTCCAGACCGGTAATTCGGCATGCCTTCTAGCATCAGATTGGGGTTTTCAATCTGCGTGTTTGAAAAAAGAGCAGTGGGTTTTGAAGTATATTTGGTCACTTCAGGAAAATCCTGGAGTAAGTGCTTGGCAATAACAGCAATATCATAAGCACTCAATTGATTTTCGTCTTCTTTTCCATCAGGATCTTCGCTGATGGTTTGTGTATTTAATCCTGTAGCATTGATTAAATGAGGAGATTGAATGCCCCATTCAGCAAGTTTCTTCTTCATATTTTCAACGAAGCTGTTCTCAGAGCCACCCACTTTCTCAGCTAAGGCCAAGGCAGCAGTGCTAGAATTTCCAACAAGAAGAGCAGTTAATAACTGTTCAACCGTATATTGGTTCGCCTCCATAGGAAGAGCACCAGCACCTTCGATATCATTTAAGGACAAAGCTTTCTCAGACAGCATGATAGGATCTTTCAGAGAAAGTTTTTTTTCATGAATGGCTTCGAAAATCAGATAAGTGGTTAAGAGTGTAGACAGTCCCCCCACATCTCGTTTTTTCTCCGAGTCCTTTTCATATAGGATTTTACCTGTATCAGCTTCAACAGCAATGGCGCTTTGAGCAGGAAGATCTAGCTCATCTGCTAGAACGACTTGATAAGGTAAACTGCATAACAGCAGCATGAAGGTTAAAAAAGAAAGAAAGAATTTTTTCACGGTAATTTCCTCATTATTTAGTCTTCTTTATTGTATCATACAAAATCTGAATAGAAAATTGGAAAATCATCATCAAGCTAAAAAGTCAGTCGTATCAAGGTTTTTGAATGGTGATAAAGCAAATATTCAGAAAATTTAGTTTACTTTTTTTTCTACTTGTGATATAATCTTAAACAAATCTAAAAAAACTATTGGAGAATTCCTATGAAAAAAGGTAAAGTATTCGCAGTTGCCGGAGTAACACTCCTTGCAGCTGGATTGTTAGCTGCATGTTCAGGATCAAACACAAGTAAATCAGGTTCTGGTTCAAACGAAGACAAAAACTATGGTTATGTCTACACTACTGACCCAACAACTTTGGACTATACTGTGTCTTCTAAATCTGCCACTCAAGACCTCACTACAAACATCGTAGACGGTTTGATGGAAAATGACAAGTATGGAAATCTTGTGCCATCACTTGCAGAAGATTGGTCTGTTTCAAAAGA
>CAJZGQ010000014.1 GCA_916048115.1 uncultured Streptococcus sp.
TTTTTATTGTATTGTTTTTAGAAATGCATCCAGCTCTTTTTGATTCTTGAGAGAGATGAATTTATCGGGATAGGTAGAACGGATATTTCGATACCTTTCTTTGGCATTCTTAGTTCGACCGTCCCAAAGGATCCATCGAATGAATTCCCAGTCAAAGCGTTCAGGGCAGCCCGCTGCCATACTTTCGCGAACGCGTCCCTTATAACGACGGTATCGTTTCCAGGCTCTATAGAGGCAGTTCCAACGAGAGAAATTAAGAAAGATAATGTGGTCTGCTTGTTCCATTCTTTCCTCATAGCAACACCATGAATAATTTCCATCAATGACCCAGTCTTTATGTTGGCTAAGAAACTGTTTCATCTGTCCCTCCATCCAATCCCGGTCACTGTCTTCCCATCCCGGTTGAAATTGAAGGGTATCCATGTGGAGCTTGGGGATGGAGTAGTAGCGAGCTAATTTTTCAGCCAAGGTGGATTTACCTGACCCAGAATAGCCGATAATAACAATTTTCATAAGCACCTCTCAAAAAATTAGGAACAAAAAAAGCTCCGGAGAGCTTGATTTTTATGCTGTTCTTGATTAACCAAGTTTCGCTGCAAGACGTGCTTTATCACGACTAGCTTTGTTCTTGTGGATCAAACCTTTAGTTTCTGCTTTATCGATAGCTGAGCTAGCAGCGCGGTAAAGTTCTTCAGATGGGTTTGCTTCAAAAGCTTTGATTGCAGTACGCATAGCTGATTTTTGAGCTGAGTTTTTTTCGTTTTGTTTAACGTTCAATTCAGCGCGTTTGATAGCTGATTTAATGTTTGCCAAGTTATTCACCTCCATTGATAATCTAACTATCTCATTATATATGAAAAGTTAAGATTTGACAAGCCTAAAATAGCTTTTCCTTAAAAAAGTACCGTTAACAGGCCATTTTCTCTAGCGTCTGAGATAAATTTCGTCGATTTCATGGTCGGTTGCCTTATGGAGAATCAGATCAGCCCGGTTACGGGTTGGTTGAATGTAATGTTGCAAGTTGACTAAATTAATGGATTCCCAGACCTGATGGGCCATGCTTAAAACTTCTTCTAGTGGTTGCTCTGTAAATCGATAGTAGTAGTTCTTGGGATCATTTTGAGCTAATGCCAGGAGTTTTTGGAAGCGATCGATATACCAAGATTCGATATCATCGACTGCGGCATCCACATAGATCGAAAAATCAAAGAAATCGGTCATATAGAGACTGTCATTTTGCGGATTTTGAAAGACATTGATTCCTTCTACAATGACAAAATCAGCCGGTAAAATCGTTTGCTTCTCATCTGGGACAATATCGTAAATTTCGTGGGAATAGACAGGGATTTCTACACTCTTGTTGTTTTTGATTTGATTGAGAAAATCAAGAAGCAATTCCATGTCATAGCTTTCAGGAAATCCTTTTCGATTGAGGAGCTCTTGTTCTTTTAAGATAGCATTTGGATAGAGAAAGCCATCTGTTGTCACCAATTCTACGGTCGAGCCTTCGAAGGTCCGCGAAAGTAGGATTTGGAGAAGACGACTAGTAGTCGATTTCCCAACAGCGACACTCCCAGAAACCCCAATGATAAAGGGTTGGCGTTCACTGGTTTTTTGAAGAAAAATCCCTTTTGAGAAGGCCAAATCTTCTTTGGAACGCTTGTAGATTCCGATCAAGTTTGTCAAAGGCAGGTAGACGTCACGCACATCCTGGAGGTTGATGCGGTCGTTAAAACTTTTAATAGAATTTAGCTCTGTTTGAGAGAGAGGCGGGGTGGTTTTGCGATGCAAATTTTGCCAGGTTTCCCGATTGATTTTTTCAAAATGTAGAAATTCTTTGTCCATATGTCACTCCTATTTGTAGTCTTTAGTATACCAATTTTTAGAGGTCGTGTAAACGATTTAAAAAACGAATGAATTATGATAAAATAACCTTATGAGTAAAATGTATTTCGATATAAACCCAGATGCAGCCCATGATATTCATGATCTGGCTGTTGTTTTATTGGGACAAAAGATGAATTTCTATACAGATGCGGGCGTCTTTAGTAAAAAAATGATTGATTATGGAAGCCAGGTGCTCTTATCAGCCCTGGATTTCCAAGAAGGGGAAAGCGTTCTTGATGTCGGTTGTGGCTATGGTCCAATTGGCCTCTCTCTAGCTAAAGCACAGGGAGTCGCCGTGACCATGGTGGATGTCAATGAGCGGGCGCTTGACTTGGCTAATAAAAATGCCAGCCGAAATGGCGTGGAAGCTCAGATCTTTTCTTCGGATGTCTATGATGCGGTTGAAGGGGTCTTTGACCATGTGATCAGTAATCCGCCAATCCGAGCCGGTAAGAAAGTGGTGCATCAGGTGATTACGGGTAGTTTTGATCATTTGAAGCCAGGTGGAGACTTGACCATTGTCATTCAGAAAAAGCAAGGTGCTCCAAGTGCTAAGGCCAAGATGGAAGAGACGTTTGGCAATTGTGAGATCGTAAAAAAAGACAAAGGCTATTATATTTTAAGAAGTGAGAAAGAATCATGAGAGCTGTAGATATCATTCAGAAAAAAAGAGATGGTCTTGCCTTAAACAAAGAAGAAATTGAATGGCTGATTGAGGGATATGTGGCTGGAACAGTTCCAGATTACCAAATGTCCGCTTTTGCTATGGCCGTTTATTTTAAAGGGATGACGACAGAAGAAATCTCCCATATGACCATGAAGATGGTCCAAACAGGGCAACAGTTTGATTTGTCAGCTATTCCAGGAATCAAGGTGGACAAACATTCAACTGGTGGTGTGGGAGACAAGGTGACCTTGGTCTTGGTGCCTCTGGTTGCAAGTTTCGGAGTACCAGTTGCTAAAATGAGCGGTCGTGGCTTAGGCCACACGGGTGGAACCATCGATAAATTGGAATCGATTAAAGGCTTCCAAATTGAGCGGACTCAAGAAGAATTCATCCAGCAGGTGCAGGAGATCGGCTTATCGGTTATTGGTCAATCTGATCAACTTGTGAAAGCAGATAAACTCTTGTATGCTCTTCGTGACGTGACTGCGACAGTGGATACCATTCCGTTGATTGCTAGCTCCGTCATGAGTAAGAAAATTGCTGCTGGAGCAGATGCCATCCTTCTCGATGTCACCGTTGGAGAAGGGGCCTTTATGAAGACCATTGAGGAGGCGCGTGAACTAGCTCGTACCATGGTGGATCTCGGTAATGCCGTAGGGCGCAAGACAATCGCTGTCATTACAGATATGAGCCAACCTTTGGGAACCAGTATTGGCAATCGTTTAGAGATTTTGGAAGCCCTGGATATTCTAAAAGGACAGGGGCGTGCTGATGTCACAGAGTTTATTTGTGAATTAGCACAAATCATGTTGAAATTGGCCAATGTAGATCAATCGATTGAAGCCATTCATGAACACTTGAGCAATAGACAAGCCTTAGCCAAGTTTGAAGAAATGGTCGTGGCACAAGGTGGAAACTTAGAGGATTTGCATCGTCCCGTCAAAGTAGATCAGGTCCTTGAAGTAACAGCAGATCAAGATGGCGTCATTGCGGCTTTACCTGCCATGGAATTTGGCCTGTTAGCCATGCGACTTGGTGCTGGTCGTGCTGTCAAATCGGATCCGCTTGATTATGAAACAGGGATTGTATTTGACAAAAAAGTGGGAGAGCAGGTTAAAAAAGGGGAACGCATTGCTCGTATTTTCGTGAATGAAAAAAATTCACAAGAAAGCGTTACAGAATTCAAAAAAAATGTTAAAATACTAGAAGGGGCTGAAAGCGTTAAAGAAATTATTGAAATAATATCTTAAGTAGCTCAGGAGATTATATGAAGTTAAATAAATATATCGATCACACTCTTTTAAAACCAGATGCGCAACAAGAACAGATCGAAAAATTGATCGAAGAAGCTAAGGCATATGATTTTGCGAGTGTCTGTGTGAACCCGACATGGGTGAATTTTGCGGCTGAGGGCTTGCGCGATTCAGACGTTAAAGTTTGTACCGTCATTGGTTTTCCTTTGGGAGCAAATACCCCTTTTGTCAAAGCGTGTGAAACAAAAAATGCTATTCAAAATGGTGCCGATGAAATTGACATGGTCATTAATATCGGTGCTTTGAAGTCTAAGAATTTAGCACTAGTTGAAGAAGATATCCAAGCTGTTGTCGAAGCAAGCGGTGATAAGCTGGTCAAAGTCATCATTGAGACGTGTCTCTTAACAGACGATGAAAAGATCGTTGCTTGTCAGATTGCTAAGTCAGCTGGAGCTGACTTTGTGAAGACTTCAACTGGTTTCTCAACTGGAGGAGCGACGGTAGAAGATGTAGCCTTAATGCGTCAAACAGTTGGACCAGATATGGGTGTTAAAGCTTCTGGTGGAGCTCGTTCTTATGAAGATGCTCTTGCATTTATCGAAGCTGGTGCGACTCGCATCGGAACTTCCTCTGGTGTAGCCATCATGGAAGGAAAAGTGGCTCATGTCGACTACTGAGTTGATCAATTTAGCAGTAGAAGTGAGCCAGCATGCTTATGTGCCCTATTCTCATTTCCCAGTTAGTGCAGTCCTTGTGACCAAGGATGACCAGATCTATACAGGTGTCAATATCGAAAATGCCAGTTTTGGGTTAACCAACTGTGGGGAACGGACAGCTATTTTTAAAGCAGTTTCTGAAGGAGCTCGTGAGTTCAAAGAGCTGATTGTCTATGGGCAAACAGAAAAGCCCGTCTCTCCGTGTGGTGCTTGTCGCCAGGTCATGGCTGAATTTTTTGAGCCTGATCTGCCTGTAACTTTGGTATCTAAAGATAAATCGACGGTCGTGATGACGGTCAAGGAATTACTTCCATATTCCTTTACAGATTTGACTTAGTTGGTCTGTGAGGCGGTCTTTTGACCCTTTCAATACTTCGCAACAATGTTGCACAATAATTTAGGAGGTTCAGTAATGAACAAGAAACAATGGCTAGGCCTTGGTCTAGTAACTGTCGCTGCTATCGGACTTGCAGCATGTGGAAATCGTGCGTCTAAAAAAGATAGCGCAAACTCAGAATCAAAAACTGATTTGAAAGCTGCTATTATTACCGATACTGGTGGTGTGGATGACAAATCATTCAACCAATCTGCTTGGGAAGGTTTGCAAGCTTGGGGGAAAGAAAACGGTCTTTCTAAAGGGAACGGATTCGACTACTTCCAATCAACAGATGAATCTCAATATGCGACAAACCTTGATGAAGCTGTTTCTAACGACTACAAATTAATCTTTGGTGTTGGTTTTGCCTTGCGTAATGCAGTAGATAAAGCAGCCTCTGACAACGAAGAAACAAACTTTGTTATCATTGACGAACGTATTGAAGGTAAAAAGAACGTAGCATCTGCTGTCTATGCCGATAACGAAGCTGGTTACCTTGCTGGTATCGCTGCTGCGAAAACTACAAAATCTAAACAAGTTGGTTTTGTAGGTGGTATGGAAAGTGAAGTTATCACTCGTTTCCGCGCTGGATTTGAAGCTGGTGTAAAATCTGTTGACCCATCTATCAAAGTTCAAGTAGACTACGCTGGTTCATTCGGTGACGCTGCTAAAGGTAAAACAATTGCTGCTGCACAATACGCTGCAGGTGCAGACGTTATCTACCAAGTAGCTGGTGGTACTGGTGCTGGTGTCTTCTCTGAAGCAAAAGACTTGAACGAGAAGAAAAATGAAGACGAAAAAGTTTGGGTTCTTGGTGTGGACCGTGACCAAAAAGCTGAAGGTGAATACACTTCTAAAGATGGTAAAAAATCTAACTTTGTCTTGGCTTCAAGCTTGAAGAAAGTCGGAGAATCTGTAAAAGACTTGGCTAAGAAAGCTGCTGACGGTAAATTCCCTGGCGGTAAAGTGATTACTTATAGCTTGAAAGATGGTGGAGTTGATTTGACAACTGACAACCTTTCTGCGGATGCTAAAAAAGCTGTCGAAGATGCCAAAGCTAAAATCCTTGATGGATCTCTTAAAGTTCCTGAAAAATAATATTTGATTGGGCGGCCCTCCCTTTAAGGGCCGTTTCTTTTAAAGTGAGACATTTTTGTCTCAATAAAATCTGTTAGTTCTCTAGCAGATTTTATTGAAATAAAAAAATTTTGAAAGGAAACCACCTACATGACACATGAATATGTCATCGAAATGCGTGAGATTACCAAAAAATTTGGTGACTTTGTAGCAAATGACAAGATTAATCTTCAGTTGCGCAAAGGTGAAATCCATGCACTTCTTGGAGAAAATGGTGCGGGAAAATCTACCCTGATGAATATGCTGGCTGGTTTGTTGGAACCAACAAGCGGAGACATCGTGGTAAATGGAAATACTGTTAACCTAGACTCACCTTCAAAAGCAGCTTCTTTAGGAATTGGAATGGTGCACCAACACTTTATGTTGGTTGAAGCCTTCACTGTTGCTGAAAATATCATCCTTGGTTCTGAAACCACGAAGCATGGTATTTTGGACCTTAAAAAAGCCGGTCAAGATATCCTTGAATTGTCTAAAAAATATGGCTTGGCAGTAGATCCAAATGCTAAAGTTGAGGATATTTCCGTTGGTGCGCAGCAACGTGTGGAAATCTTAAAGACGCTTTATCGTGGAGCCGACATCCTAATCTTCGATGAACCAACTGCAGTGTTGACACCAGCTGAAATCGAAGAATTGATGACAATCATGAAGAACTTGGCGAATGAAGGAAAATCAATCATCTTAATTACGCACAAGTTGGATGAAATCCGTGCTGTTTCAGACCGCGTAACGGTTATCCGTCGTGGGAAATCTATTGAAACAGTCGAGATTGGTGGAGCAACCAACCAAGACTTGGCTGAAATGATGGTCGGTCGTTCTGTTTCCTTTAAGACTGAAAAAGGTCCTTCTGAACCAAAAGAAGTGGTCTTGTCGATCGAAAACTTGGTCGTGAATGAAAATCGGGGAGTCCCAGCTGTTAAGAATCTTTCCTTAGAACTTCGTGCTGGTGAAATCGTTGGGATCGCAGGGATTGATGGAAATGGTCAGTCTGAGTTGATCCAAGCCATTACAGGTCTACGGAAGGTAAAATCCGGTTCAATCAAGATTAAAGGCAAGGATGTTGTAGGACTTCGCCCACGTCAAATCACAGAAATGAAGGTAGGGCACGTCCCTGAAGACCGTCATCGTGATGGTTTGGTCCTTGATATGATGATCTCTGAAAACATTGCTCTTCAAACTTACTATAAAGAACCTCTTAGCAAGAATGGTATTTTGAATTATCCAAATATTACCTCTTATGCCAAGAAGTTGATGGAAGAGTTTGACGTTCGTGCAGCTAGTGAAGTGGTACCAGCTAAGGCTCTCTCTGGAGGAAACCAGCAAAAAGCCATTATCGCTCGGGAAATCGATCGCGATCCAGATCTCTTGATCGTCAGCCAGCCGACTCGTGGTTTGGACGTCGGAGCGATTGAATATATCCACAAACGTTTGATTCAAGAACGGGATAATGGAAAAGCCGTTCTGGTTGTCAGCTTTGAATTAGATGAAATTTTGAATGTTTCTGACCGTATTGCGGTTATTCATGATGGGAAGATCCAAGGGATCGTAACCCCAGAAACGACGAATAAGCAAGAACTTGGAATCCTCATGGCAGGTGGACAAGTAAAGGAGGGAGCATCAAATGAATAAGAATTTAAAACAAATTGCTGTTCCATTGGTGTCTGTCCTTTTAGGATTGGTCCTAGGTGCCATTATTATGTGGGCCTTCAGCTATGATGCCCTTTGGGGATATGAATTGCTGTTTAAGAAAGCCTTTGGTTCGATTAAGAGTTGGGGTAATATTTCCCGTGCTATGGGGCCACTGATTTTAGTTGCTCTTGGATTTTCGGTAGCTAGCCGGGCCGGCTTCTTTAACGTTGGACTTCCTGGTCAGGCTTTTGCAGGATGGATCATGGCGACTTGGTTTGCCCTTTCCTTCCCAAATATGCCTCGCTTACTGATGATTCCGATGACCGTTTTGATTGCGGCTGTTGCAGGTGGATTTATTGGAGCGATTCCTGGTTTCCTTCGTGCCTATCTCGGTACCAGTGAGGTCATCATCACCATTATGATGAACTACATTGTTCTCTATGGTGGGAATGCCTTGATTCATAGCTTCCCAGCTTCCTTGATGAAAAATAAGGACTCAACCGTTGATGTGGGAGCTAACGCTGTCTATCAGACGGAGTGGTTGCGTAATTTGACGGACAAATCACAAATGAATATCGGGATCTTCTTTGCCATCATCGCAGTGGTAGTCATCTGGTTCTTGATGAAGAAAACAACACTTGGTTTTGAAATCCGTGCCGTTGGTCTCAATGCGAATGCGGCAGAATACGCAGGGATGTCTGCAAAACGGACCATTATCCTTTCTATGATCATTTCTGGTGCTCTTGCTGGTATCGGTGGGGTAGCAGAAGGTCTGGGGATTTACTCAAATGTCTATGTTCAAACTAGCTCAATGAGTGTTGGATTTAACGGAATGGCCGTTGCCCTTCTTGCGATGAATTCACCAATTGGTATTCCATTTGCTGCCTTCTTGTTTGGAGCGCTTCAAATTGGTGGAGTTGGTATGAAGCCAGCTGCCATCCCTGAAGAAGTCGTTCAAATTGTGACAGCATCTATTATCTTCTTCGTATGTGCCCACTACATCATCGAAAAGATGATCTCGATGCGATCAGCTAAAAAAGGAGGAGCAAACTAATGAGTATTGTAACAATTTTAAGTATTCTTGTTTCCTCTATGATTGTGTATGCAGCGCCGCTGATCTTCACAAGTATCGGAGGAGCATACTCAGAACACGCTGGGGTTGTTAACGTTGGTCTGGAAGGAATCATGGTTATGGGAGCCTTCTCAGGTATTATCTTTAACTTGACTTTTGAGCCTGAGTTAGGAAGTTTGACACCATGGTTGTCCTTGATCGTTGCTGCAGGGATTGGAGTACTCTTCTCCTTGATCCACGCGGTGGCAACGATTCATTTCCGTGCTGACCATATCGTCTCAGGTACAGTATTAAACTTGATGGCACCTCCATTGGCAGTCTTTCTTGTCAAAGCGATGTACAACAAGGGGCAAACTGATAATATCAAAGTTGCCTTTGGGAAAACATCGATTCCGGTCTTATCTAAAATTCCGGTCATTGGAGATATTTTCTTCAACAATGCCAGCATCATTGGTTGGGTTGCGATTCTCTTTTCATTCTTTGCTTGGTTTATCATGTTCAAGACGAAATTTGGATTGCGTCTTCGTTCAGTGGGGGAACACCCACAAGCAGCAGATACATTGGGAATCAATGTATATAGAATGCGCTACTTAGGAGTGATGATCTCAGGTGCCCTTGCAGGAATCGGAGGAGCCATTTACGCTCAGTCAGTTTCTGTTAACTTCGCGGTAACTACTATTGTAGGTCCTGGATTTATCGCCCTTGCGGCTATGATTTTTGGGAAATGGAACCCAATCGGGGCCATGCTTGCTAGTCTCTTCTTTGGAGCTTCTCAAAGTTTGGCTGTTATCGGGAATCAATTGCCTTTGCTTAAAGGTATCCCATCCATCTACTTGCAAATTGCGCCTTACGTCTTGACCATGGTTGTCTTGGCAGCCTTCTTTGGACAAGCAGTTGCGCCTAAAGCAGATGGTGTTAACTACATTAAATCGAAATAATGCACAGAGAGAGGTTGGGACAAAAGTCCTAGCCTCTCAATTGTTTTTGGAATGTCGAGTAAGACGCAGTGGTTGAGTGGGCTCTACTACGCTGATTTCATCAGCTTTTACAGCCCTACTCAACTGTGCGGAGGTGGGACGACGAAATCGAATTCTAACGAATTACCGATTTCTGTCCCACGCTCTCTTTTGCTTTGTAAAGGCCCCTCTTAGTCGCAATTTCTTTGGATTTAGGGTACAATAAGAATACAACTTTTCACGTATTGGAGGAGCAGATGTTTAAGTGGATGAGACGCCTAATTGGCATGGTGATCGTTTTATTTATGTTATTAGTGATCTTGTTGGTTCCTGGCTCTATCCCTGAAGGGGAGCAACTGAGAAATGTGCAGGCAGGGAGTTCTTTGATTGAGTTGGCTCAAAATGCTGTTTCAAATGCCTCTGTGAGCACTGAAGGGCTCTCAACTGAGCTAAGTCTCAATTCAGTGCAATTGAGTCAGGTCGTAAAAACAAGTGCTGGATCCGCCCTTGACAATTCTGACTATCAAAAGATGGCATTAGGAATGGATGGCAATGACCTTCATGTCAAAGTTCCTGTATCATTAGGGCCAATCGATAGCTATCTAGATTTAACCATGACCGGTCAAGTTGAAAACAATGTCATGAATTTGACCGTGACCGGTGCTAAATTAGGGAAAATGCCCATTCCAAAATTCTTGGTTCTCAACTATTTGAAGGATCAATCCAATCAAAATGGAGGCGGCTTCACAGTGAATGGTGATCAAATCACCCTTGAGATCCCTCAAGCAGGCTATAGTATCTCAAAAGCGAGAGTGGAAAATGGCAATGCTAAGGTAACTGTTAGTATATCCTTGTTTTAAGTCTTTGTAATTGGAGTTGTCATGCTTGTCTTTGAATTTTGTGCAGAGAATTTAACTTATATTGATAAGGCGATTGCTGCTGGGGCAGGTCGCATTGAACTGTGCGATAACCTGGCAGTAGGAGGGACCACACCTAGTATAGGTGTGATCAATGAAGCAATCAAACTGACAAGAGAGAAGTCCGTGGATCTATGTGTCATTATCCGACCCCGAGGTGGCGATTTTGTCTATACTGATCTGGAAGTCGAAGCTATGCTGACGGATATTCGTGCTGCGAAAGAAATAGGGGTTACTTGTTTTGTGCTGGGAGCGCTGACGAGCGATCGAAAGTTGGACCAGAGGATCATGCAGCTTTTACTAGCAGCCTGTGGAGATGCAGAAGTTGTCTTTCATATGGCTTTTGATGAATTGGCTTATACAGATCAGCTAGAGGCGATTGACTGGCTTTCTGATCAGGGTGTAGCCCGCATTTTAACACGAGCTGGAAGTCCAGGTGATACACTAGAGCAACGTTTTGCACACTATCATCGTTTATTAGATGAGGCTAAGGGAAAGATTCAGATCCTGCCAGGTGGGGGTGTGACCCTTGACAATCGTCAGCTCTTTTTGGAGAAATTGGGTGTTTGTCAACTGCATGGCACGCGCATTGTGTTTTAAAAAAGAAACGATCACTGCTTGAAGTAGTTTTGAGGATCCGTTATCAAGGTTGGGGACGTTGTTTCCAGCCTCTTCTAGTGCAAAAATGAATAAGGGAGAGGAAATGTTTTTAGAGCATTATTTTGAACGGTACACCTTTCAGCCAGAAAAGGGATTGGCTTACGGATTTAAGAAGAGAGGGGTAGGCTATGAGTACCAGTGTCCCGTCTTATCGGACACTTTTCTCTTAAATGTCCAGGTCTGCGACCGGAAGATTTCTTTTCAGGTCTATGATCAGGATACAGGAGACGAGTATATCCAAATCCATCAGGAACAGCTACAAGGAAATTTCGTCGGCCAAGTCAGGGAATCCTGTCAGGAAAGTCTTGCAAGGATTCGCCAAGCTTGTTTTGAGGTCCAAGAATTTCTCTATCCTCAAGCCAAGCGTCTCATGTCCTATATCTCCCTGCACTATCAGGGAACGATTGAGTATTTGTGGGAGAGATCTCCGGAATCCGGTGCCATTCGCCACCGAGACACCCTCAAGTGGTATGGTGTCTTTATGACCATTGATTGGAAAAAACTGGATGCTGGCAAGTCTGGGAAAATAGAAGTTTTGAATGTCAAGTCTGATCAAGTAGCCCATTTCATCCAGCAGAAAGGGATTTATCCAGCTTTTCATATGAATAAAAACTATTGGGTGAGTATCCCTCTAGATGGAACAATTGCTGATGAGGAGTTGTTTACTTTAGTGGATAGTAGCTGGCAACTCACCAAAAAGGGGAAATAAGATGAATCTGTTGAGGAAATTATCTTGGTTTTTTAATTTAGAGAAAAAGCGATACTTGATCGGGATAGGGTCTTTGATCTTGGTTAGTTTTTTAAATCTCATTCCTCCAAGAATCATGGGACTTGTGATCGATTTGATCGATAAAAGAAGGCTGACACTGGGGCAGTTAGTTGTGGATATCGCCCTTTTGGTCCTCGCAGCTCTAGCCATGTATGGCCTTCGTTTTGTCTGGAGACGCTATATTTTTGGGACGGCTAATAAGTTGGCTCGGATCTTGCGTTACCGTTTGTTTAAGCAATTTACGCTCATGTCTCCGTCTTTTTATCAGCGTTATCGGACAGGGGATCTCATGGCCCATGCTACTAATGATATCAATGCGGTAACCATGTTTGCCGGTGGCGGGGTTATGTCTGCAGTGGATGCTTCCGTGACAGCCTTGGTGACTCTAGTCAGCATGTTTTTCATGATTGATTGGCGCTTAACCCTCTTGGCTATTTTGCCCCTACCGGTTATGGTAGTAGTGACTTCCGCCATTGGACGCAAAAACCACAAAGCCTTCAAAGAGGCCCAAGAAGGCTTCTCAGAACTGAACAACTTTGTTCAGGAATCAGTATCAGGAGTCAAGGTGACCAAATCCTTTGGCTTTCAGGCAGATGAGATTCAGGCTTTTGAAAAAACCAATCAAATGGTCTTTTCAAAAAATATGACTTCCGCCGGTTACAATGCTTTGTTTGATCCGACCACTCTTCTTTTTGTCGGTCTCTCCTATGTCTTGACACTCTACTTCGGGGGGCTATTTGTTCAGGAAGGGAGCCTGACGGTTGGACAAATCGTAACCTTTATTACCTATCTCAATATGCTTGTCTGGCCCCTTCAAGCCATGGGCTTCTTGTTTAATATTAGTCAGCGTGCTAGCGTCTCCTATGATCGGATTGAGACACTTTTAGCAGAAACACCTGATATTCAAGATCCAAGTCAACCAGTCACAGTCATTCAAAACGGAGATCTGGAATATAACATTAAAGAATTCGCCTATGAGAAAGAGCCTGTCCTTGAAAAGGTTGCCTTTTATTTAGAAAAAGGGCAAACCCTTGGAATTGTGGGTCCAACTGGATCTGGAAAGACCACCTTGTTGCGTCTCTTGCTTAGAGAGCATGACTTGGAGCAGGGAGATATCTTGCTAAATGGAATCTCCATCAAACATTATCGTTTAGAAGATCTTCGAAGCTTGATCGGCTACGTCCCTCAAGATCAGATCCTCTTTGCCATGACCATTCGCGAGAATGTCGCTTTTTCAGATCCACAGATCGAGGAAGAAGAGGTGGTGAGGGCTCTGAGAACTTGTGGAGTCTATGAGGATATTCTGGCCATGCCAGACCAGATGGAGACAGTGCTGGGAGAGAGAGGAGTCTCTCTTTCTGGCGGACAAAAGCAACGGATTGCCATGAGTCGTGCTTTGGTCATGAATCCTGAGATCTTGATTCTGGATGATTCCCTGTCTGCAGTAGATGCTAAAACGGAGCATCAAATCATTGAAAATATGAAGCAGGAACGTAAGGGGAAAACAACGATCATCACAGCCCACCGCCTATCAGCGATCGTTCATGCGGATTTGATTCTGGTAATGGAGAATGGACAGATCAAGGAGCGAGGAAATCACGAGGAATTAATGGCTCAAAAAGGTTGGTACTATGAAACCTACCAAGCCCAACAATTATCAGAAGAAATGGAGGGAAAGCTGAATGAAAACATCTGAAGCTCATGTGATGAAGCGGCTCTTGACTTACATGTGGCGTTATAAATGGTTAACAGCCCTAGCCTTAGCCTTCACCTTCCTAACTAGTCTGTTATTGACGGCGATCCCTCTTGCAGCTCGCTGGTATATTGACCACTTAGTGGATCCAACAGAAGCAGGCTCTCCAGTACTGACAGCTTTTCAGTTTTTGATTCTCTACTATGGGTTATTCATTGGGCGCGTGCTGGCAACCTACCTGAGCCAGTTAACCTTTGCGCGTGTATCCAATTCTATCGTAAGAGATATCCGACTAGATATTTTCCAAAATCTTCAAAGGCTGGGTATGTCCTTTTATGACCAGACAGCAGCAGGTTCGATTGTTTCGCGTGTGACCAATGATACACAGGCAGTCGCAGATATGTTTTCTACGGTCTTTTCAAGCCTGGTTTCATCCTTTTTACTCTTTCTAGTCACTCTAGTAACCATGTTTAGCTTGGACTGGCATTTGACTATTTGGATCTTGCCTTTTCTTCCTATCATTTGGTTTTCCATCCGTCTCTATCGCAAGTTATCCAATCGCTTGGTCAAGATGACCCGACAAAAATTATCAGATATCAATGTGAAATTATCGGAATCCATTGAAGGAATGCGGATCGTGCAGGCCTTTCGTCAAGAAAAGCGCTTGACGGATGAATTCGAACAGATTAATGGGGAACATTTGGATTATGCCAACCGATCTGTGGATGTCAATTCCCTCTTTTTGAGGCCAGCTATGACCCTGTTACAGGTCCTGGCTTATGCGGTCATTCTAACCTTTTTTGGCCTAAATTGGCAGTTCTCAGGCTTTACAGCAGGTCTTATCTATGCCTTTATCCAATATGTTAACCAGCTTTTCCAGCCCTTGATTGATGTCACCCAAAATTTTGCAACCTTGCAGACCTCAACCATTTCTGCAGGTCGTGTCTTTGAGATGATGGATCGAGACGACTATGAACCCAAGCAAGCTGGTAGCCTGAAAGAGATCGAGCGGGGGGATATTCGTTTTGAGCATGTATCTTTTTCTTATGATAGCAAACGGGATGTCCTAAAAGAGATCTCCTTTGAGGTCAAAAACGGACAAACCATCGCTTTTGTTGGTCATACTGGTTCTGGTAAATCTTCTATTATCAATCTCTTCATGCGCTTTTATGAATTTGATCGTGGCCAGATCTTGATTGATGGAAAGGATATCAAGGACTACAGTCAGGAAGCCTTGCGCAAGTCTATCGGTCTAGTGCTGCAGGAACCTTTTCTCTATCATGGAACCATTGCTTCCAATATCCGGATGTACCATGAGGAACTGACAGAGGCTGAAATCCAACAAGCCGCCGAATTTGTGGATGTGGAGGAATTTATCGAGAATCTACCTGGTGGCTATAATCATCCGGTAACCGAGCGGGGTTCTACCCTATCGACTGGTCAGCGACAGCTTCTGGCTTTTGCTCGAACCATTGCTGCTCAACCTAAGATTCTCATTTTGGATGAGGCCACGGCTAATATTGACCAAGAGACAGAAGAAATGATCCAAAACTCTCTGAAGAAGATGCGCCAAGGGCGGACAACCATTGCTATTGCCCATCGTCTTTCTACTATCCAAGATGCCGATTGCATTTATGTTCTCGATAAGGGAAAAATCATCGAATCAGGCAACCACGATCAGCTCATTGCTCTAGGAGGAACGTATAAGAAAATGTATGACCTCCAGGCCGGTATGATGAAATAAGGACAAACAAGGAGAGTGGGACAGAAATCGGTAATTCGTTAGAATTCGATTTCGTCGTCCCACCTC
>CAJZGQ010000015.1 GCA_916048115.1 uncultured Streptococcus sp.
CAAGCTCGCTAGAAAAACGCCATAAGCCCTTCTTTCTTGTCAGTATTATAGCAGATTTTAACCTATTTGTAAATAAAAACCAGCTTGAAACTTCTATTTCAAACTGGTTTTAGGCTAACAAACTATCTTATGTCACTTATGACGTTTTGCAGCTTTTGGTTTTTTACCATGAAGTTTTTTCTTGGCATTTTTCAAGGCTGTCAAAGCATCTTTTACATCTTGTTGGCTTGCTCCTGGATTTGAAAGGATGGTTTGTGCATCCTTGAAGGCTGCTAGGTAAGCTTCTTTTTCTTCATTTCCAGCATAGATGAATTTAGCATTCTTTTCTTGGAACTTCAATTCTTCCTTGATGTATTTTTCAAGGCTTGAAAAATCAGTTGCTTTTCCGTTTAATTTTCCTTCCGCACGGCTAAGCTCAGCAAGTGCTTGATTGATTTGTTCTTGTTTCACAGTTGGATCAACTGCAAGCAAGGCCACTGTTTGGAAAGCGCGATCGTAGTCTCGACGTACTTTTTCTTTGGCATTAGCATAACGACCCGTTTTAGTCGTAGCATCATAAGCTTGCATGGCTTCTTTCAAAGCCGCAACGTTTGAATCTTTCCCATCCAAAGCTTGGCTAGCAGCTTCAAGACTAGCTACTGCTTGGTTGACTTGCTCTTGACTGACCTTATTGGTCAAGGCTGCTTGGGCAGCTTGCAAGGCTTGATCATAGGCTTCCTTCTTATCTGCACTCGCATTGAAGTAGTGAGCTGTCTTTGTAACATCTGCTTGGTTGTTCAAAGCAGCCAAGAGATCCACTTTTGAGATCACTCCAATACGATAATTGTTGTTGCGTCCTGCGACAACTGAGATCACTGGTGCTTCCTCAGCTAGTTCATAACCTGTAGGAAGGGTTGCAACTAAGGTATATTGACCAGTTGCGACAGATTTCCCAAAGCCATTTTTTCCATATTTTTCAGCAGGCAAGACAAAGTTTCCACCATCTGCCCCTTTCAATACGATCGTAGCTGCTTTTGAAACAGGTTGATCAAAGCTGATGCTAACTGGTGCATATTCTAAAGTATTGGCAAGAAAAGCGATCGTTTGGAAACTATTATCTTCTGTTAAATCAAATTCTTGCGTCAAGCTGCTGACAAATTTCACTTCTGTACGATCATAAGTAAAGATTTCTACAGTGTAATGACCAAAGTTCAAGAAGTTAATATCTTTTGTCTTGTCAACTGACACATATTGACCATTGCTATCTTTGATTCGGTAAACATACATAGTATCCAAATCTTTGTTCGTTTTAGCGTCACGAACTGCGATTTGAACCCGACCACTATTTTGATCCCGAACTAAATCAGCTAGTGAAACATAATCTACGTTCCCCGCAAAGTCTTCTACATAGTAGTAGATATTCTTCTTATCGATGTTTTCAGGAAGATCGAAGCTACCATCTGTATTGGCCTTGATCACATGGTAATTTTCAAGCGCACGAGTACCATTCTTATCTTCACTGGTTTGGACCATCGTTCCTTGTTCATCAAATGGTGTGACATAAACTAGTTTTTCTGTCAAAATACCGCCTTCACCAACATCTTTGGCTTTACGTGCAACAAACTGTTGTGCTCCGTCTTTAAAGCGAATATAGCCAGATGTAATCACTGGTTTTTGAATATCAACCCGAACCTTGAAGGTCGTTGATTGCTCCTCAGCTCCAGGAACCATTGGGGTATAACGGATGACATAATCATATAGACCATCTGCTACTGCATTCCCATTCGCATCAATACCATTCCAAGCAGTATTATCTAATGTGTAGCTGCGTGGATTCTTTTGGTCACCGTTGAAGAAGTTCTTACGATGGTCAGATGGAGTTCCTTCCCAAATTGGATGTTGATGTTCCGTATCACTTGCTGCGTAGACACTTGCACGAAGGTTTTCAATATTTCGAAGCGCAACCGTTTTGTATTCGACGAAATCTTTATTTCCATCTTCATTTGGTGAAATGGCAATGCGAACATTTCCGTTTTCATCTAGTTGAAGGGTGTGAGTTCCTTCTGCATTTTCGTCAATACCAAGGACTGTAATCCGACGACCGTCTCGTTTTCCTTGAGTGAGAAGGAAGTCATTTTGCTGAGTGACGAGTGCAGAAACATTCGCACTAGAAGAGATATTCAAATCTTTTGGAATATGGTAGTAGAATCCATCTTTTCCTTCGCGAACCAAATCATAGACTGGCTTTTCAACAGCGGGAAGATTTTGGAATTCTCCCTTGAAGCCCATAAATGGCAAGCTGACCACATCCCCATCATCTGCCGGATCTACAAAGCGAACAAATCCTTCAAGGAAATAGCCGTTCGGCATTTCTTTGCTCAACTCTTCTGTGAATTTACTTGTATCGACTTTCACTGTAACCGTTTCAGAGCTATGAGCTTTCACAGTTACTTCAGGCCAAGCTGTTTCAGTCAATTTACGTGGACGAAGGGTAAATTTACCATCTTTTACTTCATCTGTGTCTGTATTGACCAACATTTTCAAGGTACGATCGGTATCTGAAATATTGTGGACTGTGACATCAAAGGTAAAGCTATCTCCAACATTACCAAGAGTGACGCTTGGATAGTTGTTTTCACCAGTCACATACAAGTCTGTTGAAACGGCTGCGGCTGTATCGACAACCCCTGCACCTTGTTGACGTGGAGAAGTATAGACACCAGTTTCTTTGTCAACATGTGGTTTAGCTGTAGACATAATCAAGGCTTTCACAGTTGCAGAAACTTGTTCTGGAGTCAATTCTGGATGGTTCTTCACAAGGTATTCTTTAACCAAGGCTGCCACACCTGCTACGTGAGGAGAGGCCATACTTGTACCACTCATATCCCCGTAGGTATTGTCATTTAAAGAAGAAAAGATATTCCCACCAGGTGCTGTGACATCTGGTTTCAACTGACCATCGGTTGTCACTCCCCAGCTTGAGAAATCAGACAATTGGTCTGCTTCTGGAGATGGACGGTTGGCCATGGTATTGTTAAAGACAACTTTGTAAGATCCAGCTTTAAGAGCTTCCCCATAGCGTTTTGAAATGAAGACAGATGGAATTTTCTTAGCATCTCCATCAATTGCCATTCCAAGATTAGATCCTTCCACATTATTGTAGACCAAAGCTCCTGCTGCACCATGATGGAAGGCATTGGCAATCTTTTCTGAGAATGGAATTTCCCCACGTTGGATTAAGGCCAATTTACCGGTAAGGTCTAGATCTTTAAAATCATCTTCTTTCCCAAGACCAACTGATACATATTCGTACTCTTTGCCTTTTTCAAAATCAGCATCTGCAGCAGATTTACTGTAATCAAATTTTCCGTTATCCGCTTCTGCATTGCCTTCCAAACCTTTGACTTCAAAAACTTCTGTTGTAATGATGTTGTTATTGATAGAAGCAACAGAGATAGAGTCCTCTACCGTTGATGGATTTCCAACCAAACCGTAATCTGGATTTTCTGCTGCTGGTCTTGAATAACCATTCCCAAAAGTATTGCTATTTCCTGCAGAGATTAGGACAGATACCCCTTTAGCACGCGCTCGTTTAATGGCATCCACAATATCTGAATCAGCATTGACCATAGAACCAGTAGTAGATCCAAGACTCATATTGATGGTATCTGCACCAAGGGCTACAGCATCATCAATTGCTTTTACATAAAGGGCAGAACCCGTTGTTTTTTGACGATCTGAAAAGACACGCATAAACATAACTTGCGCTTCTGGTGCTACACCATAGATCTTTTCACCGTTTCCTGCTTCTTTATCAGGATTCCCTGTTGCAATCCCTGTAACGTGCATCCCGTGAGAATCTCTTTCGGCCTCTTTGATATTGTCGGTCCCATCAAAGTAGTCATAAGCGTAGACAACCTTGTCGTTGTACCATTTACCATAATCAATTCCTGCCGCTTTCTTAGCAGCTTCGATTTCTTCTTGGTTTTTAAACTTAGCTTTTGAAGGATCGGTAATCCGAAGAACCTCGTGGTTCACATCCAAGCCAGAGTCGATGACGGCGACAACCATCCCTTCCCCTTTATAGCCTTGCTTCCAGGTTTGGGGAACAGTAATAATTTCGTCACTTTCGATGCTTTGAGGTTTTTCAGCTGCCTCATGGCGATTCGTTGTTTCTGAACTTGTCGCAGAAGCCACTTCTGTTGCTTTTTCTACAGGTTTTTCCGCTACTTCCGGTTTTGTTTCTGGAACAGTAGCTGCTTCTTTCGGAGCTTCTGTTTTTTCAACATGAGCTGCTTCTGTTGTATTCGTTGTCTTTTCAGCAACTGTTGCTTCTTTTGCAACTTCTACTTTCTCACTAGCAACTGCTGTATTTGCTTCTGTTGCTTGTGAATGCTCTTCTTCAGCAGGTGCCTGTTGAGTAGTGGCTACAAGCTGTGTTCCAGCACTCGTTTGGTTAGCCGCTTGTTCTTCAGCACTCGCTTGTGCAGATCCAAATACCAAAACAGCCCCTAATAAAACTGAGGCTACACCAAATTTGTATTTTCTTAATGAAAAACGTTCTTGTCTATTCATAGAAACTCCCCTTTTATTTTAATAGTAACTATTATAACGCAAAATTGTCTGAAAATTCATTCAAAAATGAATTGTAACACAAATGTAACATTCGCGAATGTTACTAGTTATTAATTTGTTTTTGTACGGAAAATTGTTAGTAAATGCAGAAAAGTATTATAGAACATCTGTTTTTTGTTGAGGTTTTAAAATTATTTAATCATTGAAAGGATTTTAAAAACCGAGAACGAAACTGTCCTCGGTTTTCATTAATGAATGAAAATTTTCTTTTAAAAATCTTTGGTGTCCGGATCTGGTGCACCTGCTTCAACCGGAAGATGGCGAAGGAGTTCCACATCATCTGCCGTCAATTCAAAATCAAAGCAATTTAGATTACTTGCAATCCGCTCAGGCGTAACCGATTTGGGCAATGGAAGGAAGCCTTCTTGCAAACTCCATGCCAGGGCTAGTTGAGCGACAGTCTTTCCATATTTGGCAGCCATTTCTTTTACTTGTTCATTTTGGAACAATTCTCCTTGGCCAAAAGGTCCCCAAGCTTCTAGTAAAATACCATCCTTGCGACTTGCTACAATGGCTTCGCTTTGGTAAACCCCAGGGGCTAAACGAATTTGGTTCACAGCCGGTATGACGTGAGCTGTTTCAAGGAGGGCTTCCAAATGATGAGGCAGAAAATTGCTAATACCAATAGCCCGAACCTTGCCAGCAGCTAGCATATCTTCCATTGCTCGCCAAACCTCAGCATTTCGTTTTTTCCAAGCATCATTTTCTCGAAGGGGCTTTGGATTTGGCCAATGAATCAAATAAAGATCCACATAGTCCAATCCTAGTTTCTCAAGAGACTCTTCCAAAGCAGCTTGAGCGTCTTCATAGGTGTGATGAGTATTCCAAAGTTTGGTGGTAATAAACAGGTCTTCGCGCGCAAGACCACTGTCTTTAATGGCCCGACCCACACTCTCTTCATTCTGATAAATCGCAGCTGTATCGATATGGCGATAACCTGCTTTTAAAGCAGCTAAGACAGCTTGATAGGCTTCTTCTCCATCCGCTGCTTTCCACGTCCCAAATCCCAATACAGGAATCTCCACCCCATTATTTAAACGATAATGATTCATTTTTTCTTTCCTTTCTTCGATTTCGGTTTCTTAGGCCCTCGAAGCTTGAGCTCTGGCTTAAAAATATTTTTCTTGGTTGGCTCCATCTTCTTGCTATAAAAACTATAGAGTAAAAATGCCCCACCAACAATCACAATAAAGATATTTTTTCTTACAATCCCATAAAGCAAGAAAAAAATTCCCATCAATAAAAAACGTATATCAATTGCCTTCATAAACTACCTCACATTTCAATTCCCATTATAGCATGAAAAGACAGCATTCACAAAATTGCACTACCATTGGTAAACAAAAACCTCTCTAGGTATGACCTAGAGAGGAAGTATTCTATCTTTAATTCTTGAATCTAGTTCGTAGCCTGGTAACGTTTGACCCCATCGAGATAGGTCGCAACCAGATCCAAATTTTGATCAAGAACGATGAAGTCCGCATCATACCCTTCGCGAATTTGACCACAAACATCATCAATATGGACTGATTTTGCCGGATTGAGGCTGGCCATCATCACTGCTTCGTGAGGGTTAGCAATCCCCCACTCTACAACATTTTTTAATCCATCTTTCAATTTCAAGATTGAGCCAGCTAGATTACCAGTTGATTTCAAGCGAGCAGTCCCTTCAGCGACCACAACTGGGAATTCCCCAAGCATGTAGTCCCCATCTTCTAAGCCCCCGGCTGTCATACAGTCAGTTATCAAGGCAACATTTTCTTTCCCTTTTTGTTTCATCAGGATATCACACGCTAGAGGATCAACGTGATGGCCATCACAGATCAACTCTGCTGTAGTATGAGGCAACTCATACATAGCACCAACCATACCGAGTTCACGGTGCGTCAAACCACGCATACCATTGTAGGCATGCACCCAGACACTCGCACCTGCATCTACCGCTTTTTTAGCTTCTTCAAAAGTTGCATTGGAGTGTCCCAAAGCAACAGTCACCCCTTCTCCTGTAATGGTCCGAACAAAGTCTTCTACCCCTTCACGCTCAGGAGCAAGGGCAATCTTATTCAACAGACCATTGGCAGCTTTTTGCCAAGCACGGAATTCTTCCATACTTGGATCCTTCATATAAGATGGGTTTTGAGCTCCCTTGTATTTTTCTGTAAAATAAGGTCCTTCAAAATAAATCCCGCGAATCTTAGCTCCTGTTGCTTCTTTGTATCGTGCACCGATATTTTCAGTTACTGCCAAAAGTTGTTCGTAAGAGGAAGTAAGGGTCGTAGGCAAAAAGCTCGTAACCCCTGTACTCAAGAGCCCTTCACTCATGGTATGGAGAGTGCCTTCGATATTATTATCCATCACATCTACCCCACCAAATCCGTGAATATGGGTATCTACGAGGCCAGGCGCAATGCTGTAACCAGAATAATCCAGCACATCCGCACCTTCTGGTAAGCTTTCCACATGTTTTCCAAACTTGCCATCAACAAGCTCCAAATAGCCTCCGCGGCGAACCCCATGTGGGTAATAAAATTGATCTGCTTTAATATATGTAGACATAAAATCGTCCTTTCCATTGTAGGAACTGTGTTCCATTTATATTCATACATATTATAACGCTTTCACTTCCATTTGTAAATGGTCTAGACCTATTTTTGAATAGAATCCAACAAAAAACAGAGTAAGCTTCCTACTTACTCTGTTTGACGTTCCTTAAATTTGCTCGATTTGTACTTTTTCAGCGAGATTCATGGCATGGTCTGCAACACGTGTATAGTGAGAAATGATATCAATAAAGTTTACTCCGGCTTGAGGTGTACATTCGCCTTGGTTCAACCGACGAATATGGGTTTTCCGAAGTCTTTTCTCCAACTTTTCAATTGCCTCGTGACGTGCTACCAATTGGTTTGCAAGACTCACATCATTGTTCTCAACAGCTTTTAAGGCATCCTCTACAAATTGATGGGTTTGGTTGTAAATATCTTCCAATTCAGCCAAGGCTGCTTCTGAAAAGACCACTTTCTTACGAATTAAATAATCGGTCAGATTGATCAAGGCTTCCGCGTGATCTCCAATCCGCTCCAAATCCCGTGAAGAATCCAAGATATTGGTGAGAACTTCACTTTCTCTCGGACTCAAGGCTTCACTTGACAAACGAATCAGGTAGCGAGTCAAATCATCATCAATGGTATTGATGGCTTCTTCTGTCTTATGACCCTTTTCAGCTGTTTTCTCATTTTGATGAACAATATAATCATAAGAAAGATTAAAAGCTTTGTCTGCATATCCACCTAAATGAAGCAACTCTTTTTTCGCATTTCCTAGAGCAATCGAAGGGGCTTGAGTGATCAAGTTTTCATCCAAATAGAGCGGTTCATATTTGACAACCTCATCCTCACCAGGAATCAGCTTGGTCACAAAGTAAGCCAAAGCTCCAATGAATGGGAATTGAATAATGGTGTTGGTCACGTTGAAGGCACCGTGAGAAAAAGCAATCGTCATTTCCGGAGACAAATGCAAGAGGCCTTGGAAGTATTCAATCATGGCTGTAAAAGGTGTCAGCAAGATCAAACAAAGGATTGTTCCGATCAAGTTAAAGAGCACGTGGGTTGCTGCAACACGCTTGGCAGAAACATTGGCCCCCATAGCTGCAATAATAACCGTCAAGGTTGTTCCAATATTATCCCCAAAAAGGATAGGAAGCGAACCACGAAGATCTAAGAAACCACCTGAATACAAACCTTGTAGGATCCCAATGGTAGCTGAAGAAGCTTGAATCAAAACGGTGATGATGGCTCCCGCTAAAACACCAAGAATTGGATTTTTCCCTAGGGTGATCATATACTGACTAAATTCTGGCAATTCTTTTAAAGGGCTCATTCCCGCACTAATCAGGTTTAAAGCGTAGAAAATTCCTCCAACCCCAAAGAGAATCCGACCAATATTATTAGCCATTCGATTCTTGGTAAAGAAAAGTAAGACCGTTCCAAGAAACATAATTGGAAGGGCATAAGTACCCAGTTTAAACCCAATAATGAATGAGGTGACCGTAGTCCCAATATTAGCTCCCATGATGATTCCAATGGCTTGGCGCAGGGTCAAGAGCCCCGCACTGACCAGACCAACGGTAATCACCGTTACCCCAGTACTAGACTGAATGAGGGCTGTCACAACAATCCCTACTAAGACTCCAAGGAAAGGATTGCTTGTATATTTATCAATATAATAGCGAAGACGGTCCCCTGCAGCTTGTTGCAGTCCTTCTCCCATGGTTTTAATACTATAGAGAAAGAGACCCAACCCTCCCAAAAAGTTAAACAATATTTCCTGCCAGTTAATGGACATGATCATTCCTCCAAATATGAGATCAAAAATAAAACTCCTCTCCTATTGTAAAGGATAATTTCCAATCACACAAGAGATTTCTGTAAATTTCTATTATTTTTCGAAACCGTTTTTTTCTATCTGTTTTATTTTCCTCGTTTTAAGAGCCAAAAAAAGAGGGTGGAAAATTTCCAACCTCTCTAGTCCTTGTTCAAATTGCGTAACATCTCATCGATCTTGTTACCGTATTCGATAGACTCGTCTTTGACAAAAGTAAGATCCGGAATCTTGTACAGTTTCAAATTCCGACCTAATTCACGCTTGATGGTTCCTGTTGCTTTTTCAAGGCCTGTCTGAGCCTTTTGATTGTCTGAAGCCAAATCACTCATAATTGAATAATACACTTTGGCCATAGACAAATCACCTAGCATTTGAACATCCGTAATAGTAACGCCTTGAACACGCGGGTCACGGACTTTCTTTTGTAAAATCTCATTGACTTCACGCTTGATTTCCATCCCTACTCGATCTGTCCGAAAATGACTTGCCATAGGAACTCCTTTCTGCTTTGTGTTTAAAAACTAGGAAATCAGAGAAAACTCCTCTTTTTTCCTAGTCAGCCTCTTATTTTTTAATTTCTTCCATGATGTAGGCTTCGATGGTATCATCTGTCTTGATATCATTGTAGCCTTCAATCATCAATCCACCTTCACGACCATTTGTCACTTCTTTGACATCATCTTTGAAGTGTTTCAAGCTTGCAAGAGCACCGTCATAGATCACGACACCGTCACGAATGACACGAACCTTGGAATCACGAGTGACCTTACCACTGAGGACCATAAATCCACCGATAGTCCCCACTTTAGAGACTTTAAAGGTTTCACGAATAACCGCTTCCCCGATAATTTTCTCTTCAAACTCAGGATCCAACATTCCCTTCATGGCATCTTCCATTTCCTCGATCACCTTGTAAATGATTGAGTGAAGACGGATTTCCACCTCATCAGCTTCAGCTTGTTGACGAGCTTGTGGCGTAGGGCGGACGTTAAATCCAACGATAAAGGCATTAGATGCTTCCGCAAGAGTGACATCTGATTCATTAATAGCACCAACTGCTGAGTGAACGATGGTCACTTTCACACCTTCCACTTCAATCTTTTGAAGGGAAGCAGCAAGGGCTTCAACCGAACCTTGTACATCTGCCTTGATAATAACATTAACAGATTTCACTTCCCCAGCCTTCAAGGTATCAAAGAGGTTTTCAAGGCTGACACGGTTGGTTGCTTGACGTTGTTTCATCAGCGCACGTTTGGCACGTTCTTCACCCGCTGCACGCGCAGATTTTTCATCTTCATAAACCGCAAAGTGGTCACCCGCCATTGGCGCTTCGTTCAAACCAGTGATAGAAACTGGAGTAGATGGTCCAGCTACTTTCACACGACGGCCAAGGTCATTGGTCATGGCACGGACACGTCCAAAGGTATTTCCGACAACGATTGGGTCTTGGACATTCAAGGTACCTTGTTGAACAAGGAGGGTTGCCACCGCACCTTTTCCTTTATCCAAACGGGCTTCGATAACGGTACCGATCGCACGAACAGTTGGGTCTGCCTTGAGTTCTTGGATCTCAGCCACAAGAAGGACTGTTTCCAACAACTCATCGATGTTTTGGTTAAACTTAGCTGAGATTTCTACAAACTCAGAATCGCCACCCCAGGCAGTTGACATAACCCCATGCTCTGCCAATTCACCGATCACACGCTCTGGATTAGCGCCTGGTTTATCAATCTTGTTAATGGCCACAATGATTGGAACATTGGCAGCTTTTGAGTGGTTGATGGCTTCGATTGTTTGAGGCATCACCCCGTCATCTGCCGCTACGACCAAGATGGTAATATCGGTAACAGATGCACCACGTGCCCGCATAGAGGTAAAGGCCGCGTGTCCAGGTGTATCCAAGAAGGTAATTTTCTTGCCATTTTCAACGATTTGGTAGGCACCGATGTGCTGAGTGATCCCACCGGCTTCTCCTGTCGCAACCCGTGAGTTACGAAGGGTATCCAAAAGGGTTGTCTTACCATGGTCAACGTGTCCCATGATAGTGACAACTGGTGGACGTTCTACTAACTCATCTTCGTTGAGATAACCATCTTCCACGAAGAAACGTTCAATATCGGCATTGTCCACTTCAACCTTTTTCTTGGCTTCAATTCCATAATCCACTAACAGAAGTTCAATGGTATCGCCATCCAAGGATTGGTTTTGCGTCGCCATGACTCCCATCATAAAGAGTTTCTTGACGATTTCAGCCGGTTCACGTTTAATGCGTTTTGCGATTTCTGCAACCGTCATTCCATCCGTATACTCAAATTCACTTGGTAATTCATGGAATTTACGCTCTGTTACTGGTTTTGGAGCATCATTGCGGTTGTTCTTTCCTTTTTTATTTTTCTTATTGTTATTCCAGTTACTATTTTTCTGATTTCTCACTTGATTTTGACTATTTCGATTCCTTTGTTGTTTTCTTGGACCATCTTCTTCACGATCAAAATCATCGCGTTTCTTATCTGGTCGCGCTTGTTTCTTCCGACGTGTATCGACTTGAGCTGGAGCAGCAGCAACAGCTGGTTTTGTATGGTTCTCAACAGCTGGCTCCTGTACAGGTGCTTTCACTTCTGGTGCTTCTACCCGTTTCCGGCGCTGTTGACGTTCTTGTTCTGCTTTTGCAGCTTGTTGTTTGTAGCGATCTTCACTTCCACGTGCGTACTCAGCATTTTGTTCAGCTTTCAGTGCTGCTGCACGCGCTTTGAAATCAACTTTTGGTGCCACTTGGGGTTGTGCACTACGTCTTTGATCTGGTCGGTTATTGCGACGCTCAGAACCTTGATTTCGTTGTTCATTTCGCTCTTGTGGTCGTTGATTTCGGTTGTCACCATGACGCTGATTGTCCTTGCGATCGCGTTTTGGACGATTATCTTGTTGTTTCCTACGTTCAGCCTGCTCTTTTGCACGCGCTTCTCGTTCCGCTTTAAAGTTACGACTCTTTGGTTTAGCAGCTGGCGTTACTGATTTTGTCTCAGTTGCTCCTTCTTTTTTGACGGGCGCTGCTTCTTTTTTCTCTGCGACAGCCGTTGTCTTGGCAGCCACTTCTGCTACTTTCTTTTCGACTGTTTCTTTTTTCGCTGAAAAGCTCTTGATCAACTTTTCAGCAACATCAGTATCGACACTAGATGCATGACTCTTGACGTCAAAACCTAATTCTTTCGCACGAGTGACGACTTCCTTACTTTCCTTGCCCAATTCTTTGGCAATTTCGTATAATCTTTTCTTAGACAATTGCTGTCCTCCTCTTCTATTCCATAAGAGACCTCATTTTCTTTGAAAATCCAGCATCTACAACAGCGACGACCTTCCGGGCACGTCCAATTGCAGTGCTTAATTCTAGTGTTGAAAACACGGTAGATACTTGAACCTCATAATAGTGACCCTTATCTGTCACCTTTTTTGTCAGGTTACTAGCTGCATCATTTGCCAGAAAAACTAATTTTGCTTTTTCTTCCTGGATTGCTTTGATCACGAGTTCTTCTCCAGAAATGAGTTTTCCTGCTCTTTGCGCCAAGCCCAACAAATTACTTATCTTTTGCTTATTCAAGGCCTAACTCTCTTCTCTTCACCTTATGATCTACATAAGCGATCAATTCATCATAGAAAGCTTCTTCCACTTCCATATTAAAGCTACGATTGAAAACTTTCTTTTTCTTAGCAAGTGCCGCTTCTTCATTGTCTAGCTTGATGTAAGCACCTCGACCATTGGCTTTGCCAGTTGGATCGATAAAGACTTGTCCTTCTTTATTTTTGACAATCCGGAGCAAATCACGCTTATCAATAATTTCATTTGAAACGACAGATTTTCTTAAAGGGATTTTTCTTGTTTTTACCATTTTCCCTCCCTCTCTTAATCGACTTGCTCTTCGCCACTTTCTACTTGATCTTCAAAAGTTTCTTGAGCTGCTTCCATTTCTTCAAACTCACTGGCAGATTTGATATCGATGCGGTAACCAGTCAAATGAGCCGCTAAACGAACGTTTTGACCACGACGACCAATGGCAAGAGATAATTTGTTATCAGGGACCACAACGAGAGCATGTTTGCTATCTTCATCATCAAAAATAACTTGGTCCACTTCTGCAGGAGCGATTGCATTGTAGATAAATTCAGCGGGATCTGGAACCCACTCGATGACATCGATATTTTCTTCTGTCGGAACCATACGGTCTAATTTTTGATCGTATCGAGCTGGGTGGAATTTGCTGGTAATCTTTTTAATGTTCGATCCACCACGACCAACGATCGTCCCAATCGCGTCTACGTTTGGATTATGGCTACGAACCGCAACTTTTGTACGATCTCCAGCTTCGCGCGCGACACTCATAATCTCAACAGTACCATCATAAACTTCAGGAATTTCTTGTTCCATCAAACGTTTGATCATTTCAGGATGGCTACGACTAACAAAGACATTGACGCCACGAGGGTTATCTTCTACCTTATAGACAAAAACTTCGATCCGGTCATGGGATTGGAAGACTTCTCCTGGAATTTGGTCTTGTTTAGACAATTGTGCTTCGATCGAACCTAGATTGACATAGATAAAACGATTGTCAAAGCGCTCCACCGTTCCACTCATGATTTCATTTTCATGTTCTTTATAAGTATTATAGGTTATGGTACGCGTTTGCTTCCGCATTTTTTCCATGATGGTTTGTTTGGCAGATTGAGCTGCTACGCGACCAAATTCAGCTGGTGCTTCTTCAAACTTGATCTTGTCACCCAACTCATAAGCAGAGCTAATGGCCAAGGCATCCTTCAAGCTGATTTCTAAACGGCTATCAAAGACTTCATCGACTACTTCACGAACCGTATAAACACGGAAATCTCCAGTTTTTTCATTGAATTCAATCGCTGCACTTTCTGATTGTCCATAACGACGGCGATAAGCTGAACGCAATGATTCTGTGACGGCTTCGATAATATCTTCTTTTTTGATCCCTTTGTCTTCTTCCAAAATGCGGAAGGCTTCTAGCATTTCTTTACTCATGTTTTTCTTGCCTCTTCTATAAAAAAGGCATCCTTTCTTTCATTCTGTTACAATTTTACAGCCAACCTTGCTTTGGACACAAGGTTATAAGGAATATCCACTGTTTTCTTTCGTGTTTTATCCATATACTCAATGGTCAAAACATCCTCTTCAAAACCTACCAGGTTCCCCTCAAAGACCTTTTGCTTTTCAATAGCCTTATACAAGCTGATATTGACATACTTGCCAACAGCTCCCTCGAGTGCTTCCTTGGTTTTCAAAGGTCTCTCCAAGCCAGGACTGGTGACTTCTAAAAAGTACTGTTCTGGAAATGGGTCTGGTTTGATTTGATCCAATAGTGGGCTAATGATTTCTGTCAAATCCGCTGTATCATTCAGTGTGATCCCTTCTGGTTTGTCTACGAAAATGCTTAAGACGTAGTCACCACCCATTTTGCCATATTCAACATCGACCAATTCAAATGGTTCCTTTATAGCTGGCTGAATCACTTCTGTTACTAAGTCAACAATCGTTGCGATGGTTGCCACCTCCTCATAGATAAGAGGCGAAGATATTTCCCCGCCTCTCCTTTTCTATTCATTTAATGTATTATAGCACGATTTCCCAATGATTGCAAGGAATATGCTAAAACTGTGCTTCTACACGGTAAATGACCTGGCCTTTACTTGAGAACTTCTTCTCATATTCCGTCATGACATTGCCCTCAAAGTCACTAGCATGAAGGTCTAACCAGACTCCCTTCAAAGTCATTCCATATTGCGAAAAACTCACCAAACTGTATTCAAACAAACCTCGGTTGTCCGTTTTAAAGTGAATCTCCCCATGTTCTGGAAGAATTTGCTTGAAGGTGTCTAGGAAGGTCTTATAAGTCAAGCGACGCTTCTCATGACGTTTCTTCGGCCATGGATCTGAAAAATTCAGATAGAGCTGATCAATTTCTCCATCTTCAAAATAGTTAGTCAAGCTATCCCCATCTACCCAAAGTAATTTAATATTAGGAACATCAGCTTCTAAGACCTTATCTAAAGCATAACTTAAGACCGATTTTTGAATATCAATTCCGATGTAGTTGATCGCTGGATTGGCCTTAGCCATCCCAGTAATAAAGGCCCCTTTTCCACTTCCCACTTCAATATGGATGGGGTGGTCATTTCCGAAAATCCCATGCCATTTTCCCTTAGCATCTTCTGGATTTAGGACCACATATTGTGGATTGGCTTCTAGTAATTCTGTCGCTCCTTTGCGATTTCTAACTCTCATATTTCCTTTCCATATTTCAACCGGAAATTGCGCAG
>CAJZGQ010000016.1 GCA_916048115.1 uncultured Streptococcus sp.
AGCTGATGAAATCAGCGTAGTAGAGCCCACTCAACCACTGCGTCTTGCTCGACACTCCAAAGACAATTGAGAGGCTAGGACTTTTGTCCCAGCCTCTTTTATTTTAACTCTTTGATAATCTTCTTAGCATCTTCGTTTGAAATAGCCCCTAATTGGACATGTCCAATTTTTCCGTGGCTATCTATAAAGACTTCTGTAGGAATAGAGCGAACTTGATAATCTGCAAATGAAGAACCGTCTGGATTGTACAAGACCGGTACTGACTTGTAATCTTGTTGATCAAACCATTTGACGAATTCTTCCTCTGTTTTTTCACCTTGGAGTCCTGGTGCCATAATGGTCAGAATTTCAAAGTCCCGGTCCTTTTCTTCAACTAATTTATTGAGTTCAGGCATGCTTTGGCGACAAGGACCACACCAAGTCGCCCAGAATTTCAAGTAAACCTTTTTACCTCTGTAGTCTGAAAGTTTAACCGTGTTCCCCTTCATATCCTTTAGCTCAAAGTCACTCGCTTCTTTTCCTACTAAGGGATGTTTACTTGAGGTTGTGTTGGTCATGGTTTGATTGCTCATATTGTTCATACCACTCTCACTTGATTGCTCCATCGAACAAGCAGACAGTAAAGCGATTGAGAGGATTGAAAAACACGTATATTTGATAAATTTCATAGGTATAATACCTCCATTTGATTTATGAAAAGATTGAAGACAAGCTATTTAATTGTCCCAAGAGTAATAGAATCCCCATGATAATGATGATGGCTCCACCGATTTTCTTCAGCAACAAGAGATGGGGTTTGAGACGATTGAAATAAGGTAATACAAGGCCTGATGCCAGTGCTAAGAGCAAGAATGGGATGGCCATCCCTAATGTATAGATAAAGAGATAGAGAGCACCCACGAGGGCATCTTGTCCATTGGATGCTGCTAATGCTAGAACCGATCCTAATACAGGGCCAATGCAAGGCGTCCAACCAAAACTAAAGCCAAGACCAAGAAGAAAGGCTGAAAACAACTCATTCTTCTGTTTGTTGGCTCCAAAATCTACTGATTTTTGCTTCTCAAGGAAGTGAAAATGAAAGACTTCCATCTGATGAAGACCAAGGATAATGATCAGCGCTCCCATCACGTAGCGGAACCAGTTGGTATACATAACCTGCCCCAATAAGCCAGCTCCGAAACCTATGATAAGGAAAATAACAGAAATACCTGCGATAAAACACAAGGTCTTAACGATGCCATGCCAGCGTATCTTTTTCCCAAAAATCTGAACGGATTTTTCCTGATCACTTCCTAGCAAAACGCCGATGTAGACCGGGAGCAAAGGAAAGACACAGGGAGAGAAAAAGGAGAGAATCCCTGCCAGAAAGACAGTGAAGGAGAAAACGATTTGATTCATAAAATGCTCCGTATATTGATATGTTAGAAATAGTATAACATGCCATTCCTTAAATTAAAAATTTTTGCTACGGTTTGTATTTAAAGAAACTCTTTAGGTACTAGTTTCAAAATAAAAAAACTCTAAAGCGGGGAACTTTAGAGTTTCTAGTAAATCTTATTCTTCTTCTGCACTTTGTTTATTGGGCAAGAACAGAGCAAGGACAATACCAACGACTGCTGGTAGAAACCATGGGAGGGATTGGGCAGCAAACGGCAAGTGCTTAATGATATTTGCTAGTCCTGCAAGTATAAAGGTACTTGCCAGAACATCTCCAATCGCAACCAAGCTAACTAGGAAAATAGTCAGCTGCATTCCTGGTTTTGATAGTTTAGTAAATTTATTTACAATCACAATCAACACAATAGTAATGGTGATTGGATAGAGGATCATCAAAACAGGCAATGAATAGGCAATAATGGCACTCAAACCAAGATTGGCAATGGAGAATCCAATCAAGGTAAAGAGAGTTGCATAGACTTTGTAAGAAATTTTAGGGAAAGTGTTATGGAAGAATTCCCCTGTCGATACGATCAAACCGGCTGTTGTTGTAAAGCAAGTCACCGTCACCATACCTGCAAGGAAAATTTGAGCAACTGGGGCAAAGATAGCCTTGATTGCTTCTGAGAGGACATAAACACCCTTATTGGCATCGGAAGCCATCACTTCTGCTGGAATTGGGAAGTGATTTCCAAGATAACCCAATCCAATATACAAAATACTAAAGCCAATGGCTACGACGATCCCAACAATCCAGATCGTTTTAATGTATTCTTTTTTGCTGGTGAAACCAAGTTGATTAAGAGTAGTCACTGCGATGACGCTAAAGGCTACTGAAGCAAGAGCATCCAAAGTGTTATACCCTTCAAGGAAACCTTTCCCAAAGGCAGATGCTTTGTAGGCATCTGTTGCCACTTGAGGTGCGTGTCCGCTGTACTTGAGCGCACCAAGGACAACGAGTACAACGATCAAGATAGCAAAGACAGGTGTTAAAATCCGACCTATACTATCTAGGATTTTAGAAGGATACAAGGCAATCAAATAGGCCAAACAGAAATAAATCAAGGTAAAAATGAAGAGACCAAGTCCTCCATTGGCATTTCCTAACAAGGGGGCTATTCCAACTTCGTAAGAAACAGTAGCCGTTCTTGGAATAGCAAAGAATGGACCAATAGACAGATACAAGGCTACCAGATAAACGATGGCAAACCAAGGAGCAATTTTTCGTGAAATCTCATGGATATACCCTTTAGGATTGAGTGTCCCAATAATCAAGGTGATAATCGCAATCCCTACTCCTGATAAGACAAATCCAGCAATAGCTGGCCAAAAATGGCTACCCGACTGGGCGCCTAGCGCAGGTGGAAAGATCAAATTCCCTGCACCGAAGAAAATACCAAATAACAGCAAACCTGTTAAGGAACCTTTTCGTAACATGTGTTCTCCTTTTCATTTGTCAATCTTTTCTAGTATAACAGCTTTTATCCACCACGGCAATTCTTTTTTTCTGAATCTATTGTTTTTCTCAATTGGCAGTTAAGGCTTTTAATAACATTGAACGATTGTGGAGTTCATAAGCACATTTTAGCCAAGTGTGTTACAATTGAACTACTACTATATTTAGGAGTCATCATGTTTTTCTATCTATTCTGGTTGGTTCCAGCTACCATTTTTTTATTTTTCTTTATAAACGACCGCAGACGACTGATCAATGCTTATCTCTTTTCAATAAGTTTCGGACTTTTCCTCCTAATTTCCGCCCTTCTACTAGTTGTTCGTACGGAGCTCTGGTTTAACCAAAAGGTTGCCATCATTATCTTTTCAGTACTTGCTATCCTTGTTTTACTCAGCATTATTTTCTCAACTGTTTTTCTTCTTTTTAACGGCCGTCAAATGATGTCTTTTGAAGGTAAAAGGTTGGCTAACCTCCTCTCACTCCTATATGGGATCTTTATTATCGGCACCTTGGCGCTTCATTTTATTCCTGATTTCCCAGGAAAAGATCTCTTGATTTATCCAACAGACTTTGCTCTCTTTTACTCGACTTTTCTTTATCTTTCTTATGTTTTATATGGGACTTTTTGCAATTACTTTCCCGTTCGTAAAGAGCCTGATGCTATCATTGTCCTTGGCTCCGGTCTAATTGGGGATAAAGTACCACCACTGTTGGCCCAGCGTCTCACTAAAGGAAAGGCTATCTATGAGCAGTTCGAGGGACGACCAAAACTGATTGTTTCTGGTGGACAAGGAGCAGACGAATTGACTTCTGAAGCTGCTGCTATGGCAAACTACCTGATGGAACAGGGTGTACCACAGGAAGACATTTTGATCGAGAATCGCTCACGTACTACTTTTGAAAACTTGACTTTTAGTAAGGCTATCCTTCAAGAACAGGGACTAGGAAAATATGTTTTAGTCGTGACCAATTCTTTTCACGCTCTTCGGGCTGGTGTCTTTATGAGACGATTAAATATACCTGGACGCAGTGTCGGTTCAAAAACAGCTTTTTATTATCTCCCATCGGCTTGGATCCGAGAAACGGTTGGGCTGGTTTCTCTCTATTGGAAATGGCATGCTGCTTTCTTAGCTCTTCTATTTCTGCCTTGGATCTTTTCACAAATCATGAGTATCGTGAACTATTTCTTTATTTACTAACCAAAAAAGTTCTCTGCAAATTAGCTGAGAACTTTTTTTATATCATGTCTAATGATCACTAAAGCGTCTGTATTCAATCCGGAAATCAAAGTAATTCTCTGCTTGCAGTTTATGGAAGATGTCCCGATAAGCCTCTTCATCAAATTGATCGCCTCGATAAAGAATCTCAAAACTCAGATCATCGTATTCTAAAAAGGCATTAGCAGTTTTAAATCCATTTCGCTTATAGAAATCCATCCGAGACTGACGCTGCTCTATATTGTCGCATTCTTCATCTAAACGTTCCACTTCAAGAATCATGGTCCTTTGGTAAAATTCCACCAATTTTTCAATGATTTCTTGACCATATCCGTGGCTTCTTAAATGTGGCATAATGGCAAAGAAACTGACATAAAAAGCTTTCTGATTATAGATTGAAAAAGCGAATCCGACAAATTCTTCCTCGTTATAAAAAGCAAAGAAATTGGCATCGTCATTGTCCGTATAGCGTAAAAATTCTGACAAAGGAACACGCTCTTCTTCTGGAAATGCTTCGATATTCAGCCTTTCAACCTTATCCAGATCTGTAAACGTTTCAGTGATTAATTGGCTCGTTAAGCTCATATGGCCTCCTTTTCTGACACGATTATATCAAAAAATGTAAGGGGATTCAACTACTGATGCTTGTCGCTAGTTACTGAAGTTGGTATAATGGCACTATGAAAAGAATTCAACGTGTGGACCTCATAGATGGTCCTATTTTACCCACTCTTTTAAGTTTTGCCTTTCCTATTCTTTTATCCAATATCTTCCAACAACTCTACAATACCTCGGATGTCATGATTGTAGGACGATTTTTAGGTCAAAAATCATTGGCCGCCGTTGGAGCGACCTCTGCTATTTTTGATTTGATTGTTGGATTTGCCGTCGGTGTTGGAAATGGGATGGGCATCATTATCGCGAGAAATTATGGAGCTAAAAATGATGACCAATTACGAAAATCTGTCGCGGCAACTGCTGTTATTGGCGGCATCCTCAGTCTCTTCGTGATATCTATTGGTGTTGTGGGTCTTTATCCCCTTCTCCAGTTTTTAGGGACCCCACCAGCTATTATAGCTCAGTCCTATCTCTATATCTCCACTATTGTCAATGGTGTAGCTGTGACCTTTGCCTATAATCTTTGTGCCGGACTTCTTCGAGCGGTTGGCGATAGCTTAGCGGCACTCTACTTCTTGATTATCGCTGCTGTTCTCAATATTCTTCTTGATCTTTATTTTATTACCCAACTCCATCTCGGAGTCCAATCCGCTGGTATTGCGACCATTATTGCGCAAAGTTTTTCGGCCCTTCTTTGTTTCTTTTATATTCGAAAAAAAGTGCCTTTCCTCCTGCCAAATCGCAACGATTTTGTTTGGGATCAAAGGCTCTATCAGGACTTAATCAGTCAGGGATTTACCATGGGGCTCATGTCTTCTATTGTCTCTATCGGAACAGTCATCTTACAATCAGCTATCAATAAGCTTGGAATGACCATCATAAGTGCTCAAATCTCAGCGCGTCGGATCATGTCCTTTGCCCTCCTACCAATGGCTGCTATTTCCACTAGTATGACGACCTTTACCTCGCAAAACTTTGGTGCCAAACAATTCCGACGCATTCAAAAAGGCGTTAAACAAGCTTGTCTCCTCTCCTTCGTTTGGTCGATCATTGTTGCCATCCTCCTCTTCTTTACAAGCCCCTTCTTGACAAGCCTCATATCTGGATCAACCAATCCCTACTTGATCGCAAATGCCAGTCTCTATCTGCAAATCAGCTCCTGCTTCTATCCGGTCTTAGGATGCCTCTTGATTTTAGGGAATTCCCTCCAAGGTATCGGCCGAAAATTGACCCCTTTGATTTCTAGCTTTATCGAGTTAACAGGAAAAATTCTCTTTGTATTTTTCATTATCCCTCATACAGGCTATATAGGAGTCATTCTTTGCGAGCCTCTCATTTGGGTTCCAATGACCCTTCAACTTTGGTTTACCTATCACAAAGCCAGTCATCAGCTTCTTGCATCATAGCATTCGACGAGTACATAATAAAACAACTTCTGCTCATTTGAACAGAAGTTATTTTTTGTCATCAGGCGTTTATTAGAACAAGCCGATCGCTGTTCCATCAGCAGCTACATCCATATTTAAAGCAGCTGGACGTTTTGGTAGACCAGGCATGGTCATGACATCCCCTGTCAAAGCGACAATAAAGCCTGCTCCCAATTTTGGAACCACTTCACGAATAGTGATTTCAAAGTTTTCAGGAGCTCCCAAGGCATTTGGATTATCAGAGAAGCTATATTGTGTTTTGGCCATACAGATTGGCAACTTATCCCAACCATTTTTCACGATTTGGGCAATTTGTGTCTTAGCTTTCTTCTCAAAGTTTACCTTGCTACCACGGTATATCTCCGTCACAATTTTTTCAATTTTTTCTTCTACAGAAAGGTTGTTATCATACAAACGTGTGTAGTTAGCTGGACTTGTTTCAATGGTTTTAACCAGCGTTTCAGCAAGGTCAACTCCACCGTCAGCACCATTCGCCCATACGCTCGCAAGCTCTACTGGCACCTCAATTTCAGCACACAATTCTTTCAAAGCAGCAATTTCTGCTTCTGTATCGGTGATAAATTCATTGATGGCAACTACTGCAGGAATGCCAAACTTACGAATATTTTCAACGTGACGTTTTAAGTTGGCAAAACCAGAACGAACAGCCTCTACATTTTCTTCAGCCAGAGCATCCTTGGTAACTCCACCATTCATCTTAAGGGCACGAAGTGTTGCTACGATCACTACTGCGTCTGGAGATGTTGGCAAGTTTGGAGTCTTGATATCAAGGAATTTCTCAGCACCAAGGTCAGCACCAAATCCTGCTTCTGTAATCGTATAGTCAGCTAAATGAAGAGCTGTCGTCGTTGCTAATACAGAGTTACATCCATGGGCAATATTGGCAAATGGACCACCGTGAACAAAGGCAGGCGTTCCATAGATGGTTTGAACCAAGTTTGGCTTAATCGCATCTTTAAGGATCAAGGCAAGAGCCCCTTCCACTTCTAAATCACGGACATAAACTGGACTGCGATCATAGCGGTAACCGATCACAATATTAGCCAAACGGCCTTTCAAATCTTCAATATCTGTCGCCAAGCAAAGGATAGCCATAATCTCAGAAGCAACCGTAATATCAAAACCATCTTCACGCGGAATCCCATTCAAAGGACCGCCAAGACCGACAGAAACATGGCGCAAAGCGCGGTCATTCAAATCCACTACACGTTTCCAGATAATGCGACGTTGGTCAATACCGAGCTCATTTCCTTGATGCAAATGATTGTCAATCAAAGCAGAGAGAGCATTATTAGCCGTTGTGATGGCATGCATATCCCCTGTGAAATGAAGGTTGATGTCTTCCATCGGTAGAACTTGGGCATAACCACCTCCAGCAGCACCACCTTTAATCCCCATAACTGGTCCTAAAGAAGGTTCGCGAATAGCAATCATGGTTTTTTTACCGATTTTATTCAAAGCATCTGCCAGTCCAATTGTAATGGTTGATTTCCCTTCTCCAGCAGGAGTTGGGTTGATCGCAGTGACTAAAATGAGTTTTCCTACTGGATTTTTCTCAACATCACGAATCTTATCAAAGCTCAATTTCGCCTTGTATTTTCCATACAATTCAAGATCATCGTCCTCCAAACCAATTTTCTTAACAACATCCACAATTGGTTGGAGTTCAATGCTTTGAGCAATTTCGATATCTGTTTTCATATGGGACTCCTTTATATTTGATAGAACTATTATACCTAAAATTCGCGAAAATAACATTGTTTGAACATGTTTTGAATTCAACGTTCGCTTTTTATGTATATTTTATGGCTTGTCATAGCCTATTTGAATAGCTTCAGAACTTTACTTACGTATCTTTTTTGTGTAAAATAAGCATATGCATATTTTAATTACATCAGGCGGGACGAGTGAAGCCATTGATAGCGTTCGTTCAATCACCAACCATTCCACTGGGAGCCTAGGGAAAATCCTTACAGAAGCAGCTCTTGCAAAGGGACATCAGGTGACCTTGATCACAACGCCTACCGCGCTTAAACCCGATCCTCATCCACACCTTCTACTTCTATTGATCGAGAATGTAGAGGAACTACTTACAGAAATGCAGAAGGAAGTCCCTCATCATCAGGCCTTGATTCACGCTATGGCTGTTTCAGACTATACACCTGTTTACATGACAGGCCTTGAGGAGGTTGAGAAAGCTCAGGACCTCCATAGCTTTATCCATTGCGAAAATCAGGAAGCGAAAATCTCTTCGAGAGAAGAATACCAAGTGCTCTTTCTAAAGAAAAATCCGAAGATTATCTCCTTCGTCAAAGAATGGAATCCTGCCATTCAACTGATCGGCTTTAAACTGTTAGTCGACGTTTCTTCTGAAGAGTTGATCCAGGTAGCGCATGAAAGCCTCGTTAAAAATCACGCCAGCATGATCGTTGCTAACGATCTGACCAAAATTCAGAATGGTCAGCATCAAGCCTATCTAGTGACAGACAATCAGGTCCTAGAAGCTTCTACGAAAACAGAAATTGCAGAGGCTATCCTAAATCATTTACAATAAAAAGGAACATATGACACAAATTACTTTAGCTGTTACCGGTAGTATTTCCGCCTATAAAGCGGCTGATATTACCAGCCAACTAACCAAATTGGGGTTTGAAGTGAAGGTCCTCATGACTCCTGTAGCCAGAAAATTTATCACCCCTTTAACCTTGCAAGTTCTTTCAAAGAATCAAGTAGGCCTTGATGTAATGATCGAAGACGATCCACAGCGGATCGAGCACATCGACATTGGAAAAGAAACAGACCTCTTTCTTGTAGCACCGGCTAGTGCCAATACAATTGCTAAACTTGCTATGGGGCTTGCAGATAATATGGTCACAAGCACAGCTCTAGCTTTGCCTCAAACCACTAAAAAATTACTAGCCCCTGCTATGAATACAAGAATGCTGGAACACCCAGCTACCCAACGAAATCTAAAACTCTTACAAGACTATGGTTACCAGATTATTCAACCTCGCCATGCTACTCTCGCTTGTGGCGATCAAGGGTCTGGAGCTCTAGCGTCTGTAGAAACTATTGTAGAAACTGTTAAGGAGCATTGTTTATGAGAAAATCATCTTCTATTTCACGAATTGCCATCTTTTTTGCGGTTATGATCACTATTCACTTTGTGACATCCTTCATTCTGCAATTTGTTCCATCAGGTATTCAACCAACCTTGGTTCATATTCCTGTCGTGATCGCATCTATCATTTATGGACCTCGTACAGGTGCTATTCTAGGACTGCTGATGGGCCTCTTTAGCCTCACCATGAATACACTGGTTTTAACCCCAGCAAGCTATCTCTTTAGTCCCTTTGTCCCTCACGGAAATCTCTACTCCCTTCTCATCGCTTTAGTACCGCGTATTCTCATCGGGGTAACCCCTTACTTCGTCTATCGCTGGATCCACAATCGTACAGGACTTATGGTAGCTGGGATGATCGGTTCTATGACCAATACTGTATTTGTTTTAAGCGGGATTTACTTCTTCTTTGGGAACAGCTTTGGAGGGGGAATTCAAAATTTCCTTGGTTTGATTGTGTCTACTAACTCTCTTATTGAAGTCGTTGCGACAGTCCTCATTACCAGCGCAGTTGTTCCATCTCTTGAAAAATTAAAATAATCTTCCAAGTCAAGACAGATTCGTCTTGGCTTTTTTAACGGTTAAATGCTTATTAATTTTGAAAAGATTTACAATTATCGCTAGAATTTTCTGAAAAAATCTGCTATAATGAAAGCGATTAAATATAACGCAAAAAGGAGACGCTTGCATGACCTATCAAGAAAACTACCAAAAATGGCTCGACTTTGCTGAATTACCAGCTTACCTTCGTGATGAGTTGGTCGCAATGGATGAAAAAACAAAAGAAGATGCCTTCTATACCAACCTTGAATTCGGTACAGCTGGTATGCGTGGATTGATTGGTGCTGGTACTAACCGCATTAACATTTACGTTGTTCGCCAAGCAACTGAAGGTTTGGCTCAATTGATCGACTCAAAAGGGGAAGAAGCTAAAAAACGTGGTGTTGCTATCGCTTACGATAGCCGTCACTTCTCTCCTGAGTTTGCTTTTGAATCTGCTCAAGTTTTGGCTGCTCATGGTATCAAATCTTATGTATTTGAAAGCCTACGTCCAACACCTGAATTGTCATTTGCTGTTCGTCATCTTCACACATTTGCTGGGATCATGGTAACAGCTAGCCACAACCCTGCTCCATTTAATGGATACAAGGTTTACGGTGAAGACGGTGGACAAATGCCTCCAGCAGATGCTGATGCATTGACAGATTACATCCGTGCGATCGAAAATCCTTTCACTGTACAATTAGCTGACCTTGAAGAAAGCAAAGCTAACGGCTTGATTGAAGTTATCGGTGAAAATGTTGACGCTGAATACTTGAAAGAAGTGAAAGGCGTTAATATCAACCAAGACTTGATCAATGAATACGGACGCGACATGAAGATTGTCTACACTCCACTTCATGGTACTGGCGAAATGTTGGCTCGTCGTGCTCTTGCCCAAGCTGGATTTGAAGCTGTTCAAGTTGTTGAAGCTCAAGCTGTTCCAGATGCTGACTTCTCAACTGTTAAATCTCCAAACCCTGAAAACCAAGCTGCTTTTGCTCTTGCTGAAGAACTTGGTCGCAAAGTAGACGCTGATGTATTGGTTGCAACTGACCCAGATGCTGACCGCCTTGGTGTTGAAATCCGCCAACCAGACGGTTCTTACCTAAACCTTTCTGGTAACCAAATCGGAGCGATCATTGCTAAATACATTCTTGAAGCTCACAAAACAGCTGGTACACTTCCTGCCAATGCTGCTCTTTGTAAATCAATCGTATCCACTGAGTTGGTGACTAAGATTGCAGAAAGCTACGGCGCAACAATGTTTAACGTCTTGACTGGTTTCAAATTTATCGGTGAAAAAATCCATGAATTTGAAACACAACACAACCACACTTACATGCTTGGTTTCGAAGAAAGCTTCGGTTACCTCATCAAACCATTCGTACGTGACAAAGACGCTATCCAAGCTGTTCTTATCGTCGCCGAAATCGCAGCTTACTACCGCTCACGTGGTATGACTTTGGCAGATGGTATCGAAGAAATCTACAAACAATACGGCTACTTCGCAGAAAAAACCATCTCTGTTACCCTTTCAGGTGTGGACGGGGCTGCTGAAATCAAGAAAATTATGGATAAATTCCGTGGCAATGCTCCTAAACAATTTAACAATACAGACATTGCTAAGACAGAAGACTTCTTGGAACAAACAGCTACTACTGCTGACGGCGTTGAAAAATTAACAACTCCTCCAAGTAACGTACTTAAATACATCTTGGCTGATGATTCATGGTTTGCCGTTCGTCCTTCAGGTACAGAACCAAAAATCAAATTCTACATCGCTACAGTTGGTGAATCTGAAGCAGATGCTAAAGAAAAAATTGCAAATATCGAAGCAGAAATCAATGCTTTTGTAGGCTAAAACACGAGGCTGGGACAAAAGTCCTAGCCTCTCAATTATTTTTGGATTGTTGAGCAAGACGCAGTGGTTGAGTGGGCTCTACTACGCTGATTTTATCAGCTTTTACAGCCCTACTCAACTGTGCGGAGGTGGGACGACGAAATCGAATTCTAACGAATTACCGATTTCTGTCCCACTCTCTCTTTCTTTCGTATCAAAATACAGCATTTTTTCGCCCTTTATGGCATACTAGATTTATAAGAAAGCGAGGTAATCTCATGGAACAATTTTTAGAAGATATTAAAGATCTTGAAGTCACAACTGTTGCGCGTGCGCAAGAAGCGATTGACAAAAAAGAAACAGCAACCTTCTTTATCGGACGCAAGACTTGTCCTTACTGCCGGAAGTTCGCTGCTAAATTAGCAACTGTCGTAGCTGAAACAAAAGCTCATATCTACTTCATCAATAGTGAAGAACCAAGTCAGCTAGACGCATTACAAACCTTCCGCTCAACTTACGGTATTCCAACTGTCCCTGGATTTTTACATGTTGAATCCGGCGAAGTCACTGTTCGTTGCGACTCTTCCATGTCAGAAGAAGAAATTAAAGCATTCGCTCATCTATAAAAAATTAGCTAGAGATCATACTCTAGCTAATTTTTGTTTACCGTAAAAATTGTCCAACTTTTAGAATTTTTTTCATCAAACTATTTTAGTAGACTATTTTTCATTTTAAGAAAAATATTGGAAATTCATGCTCCTCTATCCTACCATCAAGATTAAAGTGTTTTGTAAACCATTTTCTGTACTTTTCAAAAAGTAATTCATTTATGAATACGGTAGCAAATATCAAGATTAAGAAGATAGTAAGATATATTTTATTTACATTTTTAAAGTCAGTTGTATAGTTCATAACTGTATAGTACCTTATAAAATAAAAATAAAGAAAGAAACATATCGGCACAAAATTTAAATAAAGCAAATAACTGCATAAGAATAGAAATTGGTGTTTCTTTGATCTTCTTCTGTAATGCATTTTATATGTTTTCGTTATTTTATTGAATAAAGGAAACCTGCTTTTAAAACTTCCATAATATTTTGGCGAGGCGTGGTAACCAAGCCAGTGAAGTATTTTAAAATTTAACTCACGAATCAGGAAAAATAAATTGTAACAAATAAAGCAACAAATTAAGATAGAACTGATTTTTGTATGATTAGAATACAATACGCGAATATAAGCAAAATATGCAAAAGCCAAAAAATAATTGAAACAAGCTAATATAAAATAGAGAATACAAGCAAATATACTACGAGTTCCTATAAAATTTTTATCTGAATAATCTGGTATATAATCCATATAAATTACATAATCCTATTCTTTCTTCATAAACTTATACTCTAAATTGAGATGAACTTTTATTTATTAAATGCTTCCCAAATCTTCTGCTGGGGTTTGGCAAAAGGATAATTCGAAAATTCTCCTGGTGTTAACCAAACAGTCGATTCACTTGATTCTTGCTCTCCTTCTTTTACCAGACCGTAACGAAGTTGAACATGCCACTTACGATGCGAAAAGACATGCTGGACGAAAGGATAAGATCTGTCCTGCCAATCAATGGCCAAGTCATAGTCCTGTTCAAAGGAAAGAATTTCTGGGTTGTCTACTGTATGCCCCTGTCCATCAAGTAGAGATAATTGGCCTAGGTTCTCAGATAGGCTATCCACTTCGATCAAAGGAAAATGCCAAAAACCAGACAAAAGCCCTTCTCGCTCATTTTTCTCCAGCAGGTAGCGCCCTTGACTATCCTTGATGATAAAGGCCGTTAAATATACTGGCACCGGTTTTTTCTTAGGAGCCTTGATGGGGTAATGATCCATGGTCCCATGTTGATAGGCCGCACTAAACTCCTTGACAGGACTCTCTTCCGGCCGCGGGTTGACTGGGGATTCAATATCTGATCCCAAATCCATCAAAGCCTGATTAAAATCACCAGGACGATCTGGATCAATCAAGATCTCCATCATGGCTTGGAAAATCTTGCGATTGGACGGGATTCCGATATCGTAGTCCACTTCAAACAAGCGGGCCAGTACTCTCATGACATTACCATCCACAGCGGGCTCCGGCAGGCCAAAGGCAATACTCGCAATAGCACCAGCAGTATAAGGCCCAATCCCCTTCAGTTTAGATATTTCCTCATAGCTTGATTGAAACACTCCTCCGTGGTCTTCCATCATCTGCTGAGCAGCTTTCTGCATGTTGCGAACCCTTGAGTAATAGCCCAAGCCTTCCCATGCTTTTAAGAGCCTTTCTTCAGGAGCTTGAGCCAAATCAGAAACTGTCGGAAACCAGTCCAGAAAACGCTCATAATATGGAATCACCGTATCGACACGTGTCTGCTGAAGCATAATCTCTGAGATCCAAATTTTATAAGGATCCTTGGCCCTTCTCCAGGGGAGATCCCGTTTATGGGCATCATACCAGGCTAATAACTTTTCTCGGAAAGAGACGATTTTTTCCTCCTCCCACATGGTAATCCCGTAATCTTTTAAATCTAACATATTCCTAGTATACCATAGAATGAGTTAGAGTTTAGAAATTCTGATTTTATAAAGAAAAAGAGGCTGGGACAAAAGTCCTAGCCTCTCAATTATTTTTGGATTGTCGAGCAAGACGCAGTGGTTGAGTGGGCTCTAGTACGCTGATTTCATCAGCTTTTACAGCCCTACTCAACTGTGCGGAGGTGGGACGACGAAATCGAATTTTAACGAATTACCGATTTCTGTCCCACTCTCTAAATGCATTACTTATTGTTCTACAGCTTGAGCTGCTGTAATCAAGGTTAATTTGTAAACGTCATCTGCATTACATCCACGAGAAAGGTCGTTGACAGGTTTGTTCAACCCTTGCAAAACTGGACCTACCGCCGCAAAGCCACCAAGACGTTCTGCCATCTTGTATCCAATGTTACCTGCCTCAATACCTGGGAAGATAAAGACATTGG
>CAJZGQ010000017.1 GCA_916048115.1 uncultured Streptococcus sp.
TCTAGAGAATTTAAATTATAATTTTTATGAAGGGAATTCTTATGCTCTGATAGGTGCATCTGGTGCTGGAAAAACCACATTACTAAATATTATTGGTAAATTGGAAGAAGCTGATTCTGGAGATATAATTGTAAATGATATTAATCTAAATAATATTAAAGAAAAGGATTATTTCAAAAATTATCTTAGTTATTTGTTTCAAAATTTTGGTCTTATCGAAAATAAGTCGATTCAAGAAAACCTAATGTTGGCTTTTGTTGGAGAGAAAATAGGCAAGTTGGAAAAGCAACAGAAAATGAATGAAGCTTTAAAAAGGGTTCATCTAAATGTGAAACTAAATCGTAAAATATATACTCTTTCAGGAGGAGAAGCTCAACGTGTAGCACTAGCTAAAACAATTTTAAAAGATTCACCAATTATATTAGCAGATGAACCAACTGCATCAGTAGATCAAAAGAATAGTGAGGAAATAATAGAATTAATATTGAGCTTAAAGAAAGAAAATAAAATTATAATAATAGCTACTCACTCTCCTGACATCTATAACAAAGTTGATCATATTTTAGAAATAAAAGGTGAACAAAAATGAAATTTAATTATACAAATATATTGCTACAGTTAATCATCTTTATAAATTCTTCTTTTATCATATTGACACAAATGAATAATGTTAGACAGCCTGTTAAAATATTGATTCAATTCATTTGTTTATTGAGTTTTTTATCCACTGTAATTAACTTCTATAATTATTTAAAAGTAGATAAAGATTAACATGATTGAAAATTAAGATTTTAAACAAAGAGCTAGAAATATCTAGTTCTTTTTTCTCTTCAAAGATAAAATGTTGCCTAAAGCATTGAGAATGTTCCATTAGTGCTTGAATCTGCTTTAAAAAAGTACTATAGTATAAGCATAAAATACAATTGTAATCTTTCATACTGTGAATAGAAAGAAGGCAAGATATGAAATTACAATTAAGAATCCTTATAGGAATTTCCTTCTTGATCGGTGCCTTAGTCTTTGCCTTTCAAAAGGAATGGTTATACGCTTTGCTGTTGCTTTTAGTTGGGGCTTCTTACCTTTATAAAGGAGTGCGTCGATGAAGAGTGAGTGTTTAAACATCAAGGGGCTAAATGTTTGGTATAAAAAAGACAAGCCCGTTATAAAAGACACGAATTTGTTTGTACCCAATCATTCTGTAGTCGGGTTGATTGGTCGAAATGGAGCTGGGAAGACAACCTTGCTAAAAGCTTTAAGTAGTGTCTTTGATCATCGGCAGTATGCAGTTGAGTCTGTTACCATAGAAGACAAAGCGACCTCTTTTCATACGAATTTCTATAAGAGCCGTACCTATACAGTTTTTACTGAAAACAATAGTTTTTTAAACTGGGATTTTGTTCATTATTTTAATTTTGTCTGTCATTTGTATCATCGAAAGAGAGATGATACGTTTTTGCAGGACCTGATCTCAGGCTTTCATTTTGAAGAATTTCTCAACACCGACATTGGTAGTTTGTCAACGGGAAATAAGAAGAAAGTCTTCTTGATCACAGCTTTTTATCTCAAACCGGCTCTCCTTATTTTGGACGAACCATTTGATGGCCTTGATTTTGATGCGACAGAATTTCTATATGGTTTACTATTGCAGTATAAAGAAGAAGGCTCTATTCTGATGAGTTCGCATATCGCAGAGAGTATCGTTCGGGTCTGTGATACAGCTTATTCTATTGAAGATGGTCACCTAGACGCGATCGAATCGAATTTAGAAGATTGGTTTCGTGACGTCAATCGTCAGAGGGGGTAGAGCATGCTACTAGCTATTTTTAGAGATTTGGTATCCAAAAATCGGTTCTTCTTGTTCTTGACTTCCTTAGCCTTTGCTCTTTATTACCATCTTGTTGGGGCCAAATTTTCTACGAGCTTTCAAGTCTTATTGATCAGTACGGCTATTGTTACTGCTCTATCGTCCTTTCAGTTGCTCTATTCCTACTTTTCGATGGACAGGGTCCAGGCCTACTACCAGCTTCCGTTGTCTCTCAATCGTTTCAAAGGTTCTTTTCTAACGGTAACCTTTCTTCTCAATTTACTAGAGCGCGTGCTGTTATTGATCCTCTTTTTAGGAGTCAGGTTAGACCTGCTACAATCCTTTAAGCTTGTCCTCCTTTCTTTACTGGTGGTATTAAGTGTGTTTTATGTCTTTATCCAGTTCAATACAAGGCCTAGTTTTCTAGGAGGAGTCCTCATTTCTGTAACGACTGTTCTTACAGTTTCTTCTTTATGGGTCCAACAAGTGTCCTATATGATCTTACTGTCAGCCCTCCTTGCTATCTTTATTTTTAAAAATGAGGACTTGATCGCGATTTCAAAAAATGATCAGCTGCTCGTTTCAAAGAGAAGAAGTAGCAATTATTTTTGGATTTCCTTATTTCAAGAGCGCTATTTTTCCATCAATTTTGTCTTTACTCTCATCTTCCTCCTTCTCATTCTGATACAGGATTATGATGCTCCTTTAAAAATCATCATCCTTTTAACGATTGCTTCTGTCAATACGCCATTAACCACTCTCATTTCCGCTGATAAAGATTTGATCGATCATGTTAAGTCTCTTCCTAAGAGTCGGTTCTTTTACTTGATGTATTACCGTGTATTGCTGACTTATTTTTTATCTGTCAATCTATTTGTTGCTCTTTTATTAAAAATGGTGGTCATGCCTGACTTGGGGATCCTATTTTTACTAGGAGTGATGATTCTAGCAGTAGTGGAAGCTGTTTTGCACTTACTGATTGAAATCTATTTCCCTTTAAGAAAATGGAATTTAAAGAGAGAATGTTGGAAGCACCCAAGAAAATATATTGTGCCTAGTATCGTCTTCTTACTCAGTTGGAGTCTCCTTTTCTGCTTCTAAGGAATTGCCCCTTCGCTTGTATCTGCTTCTTAATTGTAGTATGATAGAGGAGTTGAAAAGATGCTAGAAAAGGTGGCAAGTATATGAAAGATTTTCACTTTGATGCAATTGCTGCATTTGAAAATTATGAAATCGAAAAGATGAGAGATGGCCATGTAGTGGTGACAACCAAGGTCGTAGAATCATCGCTCAATTATTATGGAAATGCGCATGGAGGCTATCTCTTTACCCTGTGTGACCAAGTCAGTGGTTTGGTCGTGGTTTCTCAAGGTGTCGATGGGGTGACCTTGCAATCCTCCATCAATTACTTGAAAGCAGGGCGTCTGGGTGATGTCCTGACCATCCATGGCGAATGTGTCCACAGTGGACGGACGACTCGAGTTGTGGATGTTGATATTACCAATCAAGATGGGGCCAATGTCTGCAAGGCAACCTTTACGATGTTTGTTACGGGAGTGAGAGATGAATCCGCACAAGTACGCATTTAAAAACTATATTTTTGATTTTTATGGAACCTTGGTCGACATCGAAACGGATGAGTCGAGTCCCATTTTATGGGATACCATGGCTCAGATCTACCAATCCTACGGGGCAAGCTACACAGGAGAAGGTCTGCGCCTGCGTTATAAAGAGTTGGTGCAACAAGCCGAAGAAGACTTGGCTAAGGAAAAACAAGTTGCCTACCCAGAGATTGATCTGACGGTTATCTTTGTACAATTGTATTTAGAAGGTCATCCAAGTGGAAATAGTGTTTCCCACCTCAAAGAGTGGGGACGTTTGATTGCGCGGACTTTCCGTGTCCTTTCTCGCAAGCGGTTGGAGCTCTATCCTCACACGAAAGAAGTGTTAGAGGATATGAAAGCTGCAGGTTGCCGAATCTTTCTCTTATCCAATGCCCAAGCAGATTTTACCAATCCGGAGATTGATTTGGTTGGTTTGAGAGAAATTTTCCATGCCATTTACTTGTCGTCTGACGCAGGTATTCGCAAACCTCAGCCAGAGTTCCTCTTGGAAGTCATCAAAGAACACCAGTTGAACCCTGAGAAAACGGTCATGGTGGGGAATGACTTTACGACAGATGTCGCTGTTGCCCAAAGTATCGGGATGGAGAGTATCTTGATCAATACCTTCCCATACTCTGATGCTGAACTGCGCGAGAAAAATCATGCAGGTGTGCGCGTGATTCGAGATATTCAAGAATTGCAGGAAGATTGAAAATATCATCCATGTAGGGAGGCCAAGTCGCCTCCTTTTTTCTTGAAAATGCTACAGTCGAGCAGGATTTGTCAAATTTTCGCTTTCATGGTATACTATGAAAGTTAATTTGAATAAGGAGATAAAAATGAATAACTTACCAAACTGTCCAAAATGTAACTCTGAATACGTCTATGAAGATGGAGCACTCTTGGTGTGCCCAGAGTGTGCGTATGAATGGAACCCAGCTGAGGTCGAAGAAGAAGAGGGTGTCGTAGCGATTGACGCCAACGGAAACAAATTGGCTGATGGCGATACGGTGACCTTGATCAAAGATTTGAAAGTTAAGGGTGCACCAAAGGATTTGAAACAAGGGACGCGGGTGAAAAACATCCGTATCGTAGAAGGCGATCATAACATCGATTGTAAGATTGATGGCTTTGGCGCAATGAAACTCAAATCAGAATTTGTGAAGAAAATCTAAAGATAAGAAGAAGGGCCTAGCCCCTTTTCTTTCAGGAGAATACTATGAAATTCAAACTATTGTTTAGCTATCGTTTTCTATTGTTTATCTTAAGTGTGCTCGGCGTTTATCTGCAACTGACCAAGCATGGTGGCTTTGGTATGATGCTTTATTACACCATTTTGTCTAACATGTTGGTCATGTTCTTCATGGGAGATATGGTTTGGCGCATGCTTCGTGATCGTTCGACCCAGAGCCAGGGCTACCTTCGCATGAAGGGGGCAGTGACCATGGCTATTATGATTACCTTTGTCATCTACCACTTTATGTTGGCGCCTCTTGCGACACCTGAGAAGTTTTATCGTTTGGAAAACTTCCTTTGTCATTACATCGTTCCTTTGATGTTCTTCTTTGATACCCTAGTGGTTGATAAAGCGAAGCAATACCGTAAGCTCGATCCTTTCCTTTGGACCTTGATTCCCCTTGCTTATATGCTCTTTGCCCTTCTCAATGGTTTGGTCCTCAAGTGGCCGATTCCAGGTGCAAAAGATAGTCCCTTTGCCTATTTCTTTATCAATGTCAATAAATACGGCTGGGCCTTTGTTGGCAAATGGGTGGTGATCATCTTTATCGCCTATCTCTTGGCTGGCTATGTGCTCTATGGGATCAAAAATATCAAGCGAAAATAGGCTGTTTTTCAGTAAAAACCGAACATTATTCAGACGAAAAGTCATATCTTTAAATTTTTTTGAAAAATGTTGAGTTTTTTCTTGCATGTCGTTTGAAACTGTGATATAGTTATCTCAATTAAATAAATCCTTTAATCCTGTCCCGTGAGGCAGGCAAGGAGACTGTGAAAAACAATGGCTAGGACCATAGGGCGAGACTCTATCCTCTTAGACCATTCATTTGCTGAACCTCCTTGAAAAAGGAGGTTTTTCTTTTACAACTAAGGAGGACTGAATGAAAACCAAAGAAGTCGTTGATGATTTGACGATGAAACGGGCCATTACCCGCATCACCTACGAAATCATTGAACGAAACAAAGATTTAAGCCAGATTGTGCTGGTGGGAATCAAGACGCGCGGTGTTTACATTGCTCGCCGGATCCAAGAACGCCTCTCTCAGCTGGAACAAATTGATGTCCCTGTTGCAGAACTCGATACCAAGCCTTTCCGAGATGATATGAAGGCGACAGAAGATACGACGGTGTTACCAGTTGATATCGCTCATAGAGAGGTCATCTTGATCGATGATGTCCTCTATACAGGTCGCACGATACGCGCTGCCATTGACAATTTGGTCAGTCACGGTCGTCCTGCTCGAGTGAGTCTTGCGGTTCTAGTTGACCGTGGGCATCGGGAGTTGCCGATTCGTCCGGACTTTGTTGGGAAAAATATCCCGACAAGTAAGTCAGAGGAAATCATTGTCGAGATGGTGGAGCTAGACGGCCAAGACCGCGTCCTCATCAAAGAAGCTTAAACAAATTGTAAACTATTTGCATTCACATTATAAAAGGAGAATCAACATGTCTGAAAATCAAATCGCTCTTAAAAACCTTGTCTCAATGGAAACTCTTACCAATGAAGAAGTAATGGCGTTGATCAAACGTGGGATTGAGTTCAAAAACGGAGCTAAAGCAGCCTACGAAGACCAACACATCATCTCAAACCTTTTCTTTGAACCTTCAACTCGTACCCACAAAGCCTTTGAAGTGGCAGAGTTGAAATTGGGATGTGATCTCCTTGACTTTGATGTGAAGACAAGCTCTGTGAACAAAGGGGAAACACTTTACGATACCATCTTGACCATGTCAGCTCTTGGTGTAGATGTCTGCGTCATCCGTCACCCTGAAGTGGACTATTACAAAGAATTGGTTGAAAGCCCAACGATCACAGCCTCTATCGTCAATGGTGGAGACGGTTCCGGTCAACACCCAAGCCAAAGCTTGCTCGATTTGATGACCATCTACCAAGAATTCGGTCACTTTGATGGCTTGAAAGTTTGTATCGCTGGGGACTTGGATCACTCACGTGTAGCAAAATCAAATATGCAAATCTTGAAACGTTTGGGAGCAACCCTCTACTTTGCAGGTCCAGACGAATGGAGAAGTGCGGAATTTGAAGACTATGGAACCTTCGTCACTATCGATGAAGTCATTGAAGATGTAGATGTGATGATGTTCTTGCGTGTGCAACACGAACGTCATGATTACGAATCACTCTTCTCTAAAGAAAACTACCACCGTCTTCATGGCTTGACTCAAGAGCGTTATGACCGTATGAAAGATACAGCGATCTTGATGCACCCAGCACCAGTCAACCGTGACGTTGAAATTGCGGACCACTTGGTAGAAGCTCCTAAATCACGTATCGTAGAACAAATGACCAACGGTGTCTTTGTCCGTATGGCCATCATTGAAGCCGTCCTTAAAGGTCGCGGTGCAAAATAAGATAACTGAAAATTCATTGAAAGGAAAGAAAGAGGACAGAGTAGAGAGCTACATGGAATCTGACTTTCCTTTTTTTGAGGAACTATGATAAAATTGGACTAGTGAAAAAGAAGGGAGGGGTTCGATGAAACGATTATTGGTCCTAGAGGATGGGACTGTATTTGAAGGGGAAGCCTTTGGTGCAGACTTATATGTGACTGGTGAATTGGTCTTTACGACAGCCATGACAGGCTATCAAGAATTGATCACGGATCAGGCTTTTAGTGGCCAGATCCTCTCCTTTACCTTTCCAGTTATTGGCGCAGCAGGGATCAATCGGGATGATTCTGAATCCATTACACCAACTTGTTTGGCAGTAGTGGTTCAACATCTGGTGGAGATGCCGAGCAATTGGCGGCAACAGATGACCTTGGATGAATTCTTGAAGCGAAAAAAAATCCCTGGTATTGTAGGGATTGATACGAGACAGGTGGCAAAAATTGTCCGCAAGTATGGACGGATGAAGGCGACTGTCATTAACAAGGGGGATTCAATTGAGCATATTTTGGATCAGTTGCGAGCGACAGTTCTTCCCAAAGACCAAGTGCGTCAAGTCTCGACAAAAACAGCCTATGCTGTACCAGGTTTTGGAAAGAGTATTGCCTTGATCGATCTAGGGGTCAAGCACTCTGTCTTACGCCAGCTGAGTCAAAGGGACTGTAATGTCACGGTCTATCCCTATGATAGCTCTTATGATGAACTGATGGAACAGCAGCCCGATGGCGTTATTTTATCCAGTGGGCCTGGAGATCCCCATCAGGTGAAAAAACTCTGTCGCTTGATCCAAAAAATCAATGGTCAAATTCCGATCTGGGGCATGGGCTTGGGAGCACAGGTACTGGCTCAAGCTTATGGAGCGGAGCTAGCTCCCATGGAAGTTGGACACTTCGGATTAAATATTCCTGTTCGTGAAATTGCGACAGGAAAAATCGAGATAACGAGTCAAAATCACTTGTATAGTATCGCACGCGATAGCCTACCCCATGATTTATTGGTCACGCATGAAAACGTCAATGACCATAGTATAGAAGCTTTTCGCCATCGTTACCAACCGATTTTAGGGGTTCAATTCCAAGTGGATGCTAGTCCAGGGACAAGGGAAAATCTCTATTTTTACGATGAATTTTTAGAGTTGATTGATGCCAAAATTCACGAAAGTAGAAGGGAGAAGGAATGATGAAAGAAAACCAGAAATTGCTTCTCCTATGTGGAGATTCTTATCAGGATATTAGCCTTTTGGCTGCGGTAAACGAAGCACAAAAACTTAATGCCAAGGATGGGAATGCTCTTGTCCTTTATCTGGGCGAAGAAAATGCTATTACCCAAGAAGCTGCAGATCAGGTTGAAGTCTGTAAGCTCAAGCTGGATGCTCTTAGGACGACTCTTCTTTCTTATACTGGATCTCGCTTGCTTCTAGCTTTTGCGGATAAACAGATTTTGAATCTCTTGTTTCGTTTGGAAGAAACTGGATTTTTCAAAGACTCATCGATCATGATTATCGGACCGAGCCTTCAACGTTACCGGACCTTTTATCAGCAGGCGGATCAAAGACGCCTCTTTCAAGAGTTGGGCTATCAGGTACCCGCTTCCGCCCTGGTTGGTTCGGTTCGCGAAGCCATCGAGTTTTCTGAAGGCATTCAATTTCCCATTATGATCTGGCCGGTAGCGAGTAAGCAAGGGCAGGGGCGAAAGATTGCTCATAATCTAGATGACTTGTGCGAAGCAGTAGAAACGGGACTTTCGGTCTCTCCAAGTCAGCAGTGTTTGCTAGAATTTTCGACCTATGGCTTTAAGGAACTGGATTTTGTGGTCATGCGCGATCGCGAAGACAATCACTACCTGGCAGCCTCTATTGAAAGCATTGATCCTGTCGGGATCCACTCTAGTGACTCTTATCAATTTATGCCAGCTGTTACCCTGACTGACCGGGAGTTTCAAAATCTTCGTGAAGCAGCGATCCACATCAGTCGCTATTTGAAGCTGACAGGAGCCATTTCGATCAAGTTTGCTTTGGATCCGACGAGCTATGCTTTTTATATCCTAGAAGTTAATCCATTTGCTTCAGATAGTATCTCGATGGCCTCTATGGGCTTGGGCTATTCCTTGTTTGAGCAAGGAGTTCAGTTACAATTAGGGCGCTCTCTCGAGCATTTGCCTCACCCCTTATTAAAGGATCTAAAGGCTGTTTACGAACCAAGTTTGGACTATATCTTCTTTAAGATTCCGATTTTTTCTGATGCTGCACAGAATGCTCGTCTCAATACCCAAATTCACTCCTATGGGGCAGTTTATGGATTTGGAAAGAGGATCGATGAAGCTTACCAACAGGCCTTAGAAACCATTAAAGATAAAAAACTGCTGACTGTCTTTCCTGAAGAAATGAGCGATGATGAATTAATCCAAAAAATTGCTCGTCATATGCCGCATCGGCTTTTCTATATTTTAGAGGCTCTGAAACGTGGTTTTGAATTTGAGGAACTCTTGGATTTAAGTAAATTAGCACCGATTTATTTGCAGGTCTTAGCCAACCTTGTAGAAATGGAAAAAGTAGCAGAAGCTGAAATCAAACCAGCCTTTCTTCCAGTTGAACCATCAGCTGGCTTATATGAGGTCAAAGCAGGAGCGGCCTATTATCTGACCCAAAATGGGACCAATGAATCAGTCGGCTTGGATGCTGCTTGTGTCTTGGTGGATGATCTAGAAATTCGGGATCCGAGTTTTTACCAAAAGGTACGAAAGAAGGAGCAAGAGTTAAAAGAAAAAGGACAACAGGTGATCCTACTCACCAATCGTCCTTTTACAGAATCTTTGGCAGATAAAGTCTATTATCTCCCTATCAATGAGACAAGCCTTAACCTAATTCAGTCCATTGATCAGGTCAAAGATATTGTCAAGCTTTCTAACATACAATAAAGGATCCGGACAATCTATCCGAATCTTTTTTGTTTCTTATTTTTTAGTCACAATACCGATAATGGTATCAACAGCGCGTTCCATGGTTTGGAGGCTGACGTATTCAAAGCGACCATGCATGTTTTCACCACCGGCAAAAATATTTGGTGTTGGAATCCCCATAAAGGAAATTTTAGATCCATCTGTACCACCGCGGATCGGCTCAATAATTGGAGTGATTCCAAGATCTTCCATGACTTCCTTAGCAAGGGTGATTGGTGTCATATCTTTTTCAATCACTTGCTTCATGTTGTAATACTGATCTTTGAGGGTGAGGAGAACGCGTTCGCTACCGAGCTCCGCATTCATCTGATCAGCAATAGATTTCATGAGGTCTTTGCGTTTCTCAAAGCTTTCAGTTTCAAAGTCCCGAATGATGTAGCTGGCACTTGCTTCCTCGACAGTTCCATCGATGTTCATCAAGTGGTAGAAGCCTTCATAGCCTTCGGTTAATTCTGGACGTGCTCCTTCAGGGAGTTTGTTATGGAAATCAATGGCCAATTGAAGAGCGTTGATCATTTGACCTTTGGCTGTACCTGGATGGACATTGCGTCCTTTGAAGGTAATTTCAGCCCCAGCTGCTGAGAAGGTTTCGTATTGAAGCTCTCCAAGAGGACCACCATCGACAGTATAGGCAAAGTCTACATCAAAATCTTCTGCATCAAATTGATCTGCTCCGACGCCGATTTCTTCATCTGGACCAAAGCCGACACGGATCTCCCCGTGTTTGATTTCAGGATGCGCTGTCAGATATTCGATAGCCGTCATAATTTCAGCGATACCTGACTTATCATCTGCTCCCAGAAGAGTAGTACCGTCCGTCGTGATCAAGGTTTGTCCCTTGTAGTTGTTCAAATGAGCAAAATCAGCTGGATCGAGTGTAAAACCTGAGTCACCAAGGGCAATGACACCTCCATCATAATTCTCAACGATTTGTGGATTGACATTTTCTGCATTGAAGTCAGCGGTGTCCATGTGAGAGATAAATCCAATCTTGCGCGTAAAGCTTGGATCATTAGCTGGAAGCGTTCCAATGGCATAGCCATTTGGTAGGTAGTAGACATTTTCAAGACCTACACGTTTCATCTCAGGGATCAAGACGTTGGTTGCAAAATCAACTTGTGATTGGGTACTTGGAGTGGTTGTAGAGTTTTCGTCTGAACGTGTGTTGACCTTTACATAGGTAATAAAACGGTCCAACAGATTTTGGTATTTCATGATTATTCTCCTTTTTCAGTTTCAATTAATTTGTGAATAGCATGGGCCACGCCATCCTCATCATTGGTCAAGGTGATGAAGTCAGCTATTTCCTTGACAGCAGCATTGCCATTTCCCATAGCGACGCTATAGCCAGCAAAACGAAGCATTTCAAGGTCATTATTAGCATCTCCAAGAGCCATAACCTGGTCTCGACTGTAGCCTAATGTTTGGCTTAATGCTTGAAGAGCAGAAGCCTTGCTCGCTCCTTTAGGAAGGATTTCAAACAAGATATCCTGTGACCGTACGGTGTTAAAATCAGCTTCTAATGCAGCCTCGTGCTGAGCTTGAAAGACATCAATAGCAGAAGGAGCTCCTACGTACATAGCTTGAAAAATAGAAACAAGGTTGGGCAGATCCTCTTCTGAGACAGGTGTCGGTTTACTATTAACAATGCCCGCATCCATCGTAACCAGTTCACTGGCTTCAGGTGCTACCACTAAGTAGTGATCCATGTCAAATAAGGTCAGCTGGACGTCTGAATCTTCCGTCAAAACATGCAACCGGTGCATGTCCTCAAGGCTTAATTCTTCCTTGCCAATGATTTCCCAATTCTTAGTAGACAAAGTTGTACAGCCGTTATTGATAATCATATAGTAGTTGCCATCAGGAAGGCCAATCTCTTCAAAAATAGGACGGACCCCCGCTAAGGGACGTCCCGTACAGATCACAATATCATAGCCCGCTTGATGGGCCTTATGAAGAGCTTCGATATTGCCTTTAGACAGCGACTTATCTTCATGCAAGAGAGTTCCGTCCAAGTCAATCGCGATTAATTGAATCATTTGATCTCCTCCAAATCGAGAGGAACAAAGCCATCAATCACTTTTCCAATCACCCCAGGTTCCTCATCTAGTGGAATGATCTGATCACTATATTTCTTATTGAGGGAAACGAGTCGTACCCCGTTGGACTCACGAAAGACACGTTTGATCAAAGTTTGCCCGTCAAAATCAATGGCATAAATAGCCCCTGCCTGATCGTAATAGGTTTGCTTGACTAACACAACGGCTCCTTTTTCATATTTGGGCTCTAGGGAATCCGTATGAATCCAAAAAGCCAAATCGTAAGGGATCTTTTGATCAAACCAGACGATATCAGCTTGTTTCTGATTTTGATAAGATGCAAAAGAATCATAGACAGAATAAGAGTGGTATTGCTTTTCAATCTTCTGTTTTTCTTTCTGATGGGTCAAGAGACTTTTTCCATAAGAAAGAAGATTTTCTTGATTTCCCTCATCGAGCTGTTTATACAATCGTTCAATCTCTGAATCAATGACCACAAAATCATTTCGTAATCGAGGGTCAATTTCAGCAACTGCTACCTGAAAAAAGGCAGCAATCTTCTCCAAATTTTCTGGAACGGGAAGAGAAGTTCCTTTTACATAACCAGTCAAAGTGCTAGCAGGAATTCCAGTAATACGAGATAATTCGATCTGTTTTTTGCCTTGTTCTTTCAGTAATTCTCGGATCTTTTCCGATATAATCCGTAATGCCTCTTTGTCTTGAGGACTTGCTTTTCCACGACCTCTGGCCAACGTACTCACCTCCTTGTATTTACCTTTTCTATTATAATGAATTAAATCGAAAAAGTAAATAGAAATCCCTGATAAATGTGAAAAAAGATTGATTTGATATAAATCGGACCTTTGATTGAAATTTCATTTATTTTTCCTTTACTTTTTGAGGGAAATGTTCTAATATGAAAGCAGATAATTCATGGAGGTGAAGGTATGATTCGTACTGTTCAAGTCAAAGATGCAGGTCAAATTAGAGATTTATGTCACCAAGCATTGGGGTATGATTCGACCCTGGAGAAAGTGGCAGCTCAGATTGATAAATTTAATTCGCCAGAATCGGATCATTTTTGCTTTGTTTATGAAGAGGAACAAACAGGCCATATTCTTGGTTATGTCGAAGCAGAAGCCTATGAGAGTATATATAGCGATCCGGGTTTAAATGTTTTAGGACTTGCGGTTTTTCCATCTGCTCAAGGACGTGGGATCGGTCGCCAATTGATGGAACGAGTTGAAGAACTTGCCAAAAGCAAGCATTATGCTTTTATCCGTTTAAATTCTGCCTCTCATCGAAAAGGAGCTCATGTCTTTTACGAACGAATAGGCTATGAGGGAAATAAAACACAAAAGCGATTTTTGAAAATAATGAATTAAGATAGGCAAAGGCCTATCTTTTTTGTTATAATGAAGAGTACGATTAAATTTACTAGGAAGATGATTATGCCAAATTTTGAAGAATTAAAAAAAAGACAAGAGAAGATTCGGAACTTCTCGATCATCGCCCATATTGACCATGGAAAGTCAACCTTGGCCGATCGAATCTTAGAAAAAACCGAAACCGTGTCTAGTCGGGAGATGCAAGCCCAACTCCTAGATAGCATGGACCTGGAACGGGAACGTGGGATTACCATCAAGCTGAATGCCATCGAGTTGAACTACACGGCTAAAGATGGGGAAACCTATATCTTCCACTTGATTGACACACCAGGACACGTAGACTTTACCTATGAGGTTTCGCGGTCGCTTGCTGCCTGTGAGGGAGCCATTCTTGTGGTGGATGCCGCTCAAGGGATTGAAGCTCAGACCCTAGCCAATGTTTACCTGGCGCTGGACAATGATTTGGAAATCCTGCCAGTCATTAATAAGATTGACTTGCCGGCTGCAGATCCAGAGCGGGTGCGCACAGAAGTAGAAGATGTCATCGGGTTGGATGCTAGTGAAGCTGTCCTAG